>CAUQLO010000001.1:0-78930 GCA_963518725.1 uncultured Veillonella sp.
GATTTTCTACGACCGAAGGGAGTAAAGAAAATCCACAGGGCAGAACAGGAAGTCGTAAATGAAAAAAACATTTTTGCAAGCCGTTTCCAGCCAACATGGCAGAAGTAACATCTATGGAATCATGCAACAGGCCTGGGATCCCCAGTGAACCACTTTCATAGGAGCATAGCGACGCATAAAAGTGTGTGAATCGGGGAGTTCCTGGCGTAAGATTTTGAAGCCCCAAAGGGGCGCACAAAATCCACAGCTAGGAACATATAGGAAGTCGCTGATTAAGAAAACGAAAAGAGACACCGAAAGGTGTCTCTTTTTGTTTTCTAATGCAATATACTCTTTTTATCTGGCCGTTTCCAGCCAGATTGATCAAGTAATAACTATGGAATCATGCAATAGGCCTGGAATCCCCAGTGAACCACTTTTAAAGGAGCGAAGCGACGCACAAATCATAGAGCATCGCTTAGTTCCTGGCGTAAGGTTTTAAAGCCCCCAAGGGGCGCATAAAACCCACAGCCAGGAACAAACAGGAAGTCGCAGAGAATAATAAACAAAGAGATCCCTTCCTAGTCGATATATCCCAAATATATAAAGTACAAAAAAGACTATCATGAATTACATGCTTGCTTAATTCATGATAGTCTTTTTACATTCTATTTTTTAATTAGCAACTTGTACCTCTAAGGACTGACCACGTACTTTGGTTTGATCCATGGCTTGTGCTAAGGTTTCTGGCGTTACTTCTAAATCTGTATCTTTTTGAACAGTTACTGTAAATAATTGTCCAGGTTCGTAGTAAATGTTTTCTCCGCGCATAAAGAAACCGCCTACTAAAGAGACTACAGCAGTAACTGCGACAGCACCTGTATCATCAGAACCGTAACCATTTACATATCCGTTAAGTGGAACGTTTACATTATTAATAGTTCGAATGCTAGGGATATCAACGACTAAACGACCACCACGACCAAACATTCCATTTCCATGAGAATCAATAACCTTTCCTCGTACTTCTTCCCCTTTAGGAATAATTACTGTGCCGTTAAGAATGATATTATCGACTGTTTTTAAAACAAAGGTTGTATTTTTCTTGCTTTTTTTTGAACTGATAGGTTGAGTTAGTTCTAAGGTAATAGGAGTATCTTTAGGAACGTAAAGATGCCCTTTAGGGATTGTACCAATAGTTATAGAATTTTGTGCTAAAATATCCTGAACTCTACTAGAAATACTATTGGAATTTTCCTTAGTGGCCTTTTCCAATTCAGGGTTCATAGTAGCTTTAATAGCCACGTTAATGTCATGGCCTCCTTTGGCATCTACTGTTGATGGTGATACACTGGCAGTAAGTGCGCCTAGCAGTAGAGCAATCATATAATGTTTACGTTTCATAGAATATACCCCCTATTTACAATATAGTATATGAATATGTTTATAGAATATCATAAGTGTGATTTTTTTTCTATAATCAGTTCTATCCTTTTCCTAGAATGTATAGTACCTAATACTATAATAGCTACTCGACAGAGGGGACTTTCACCATAACTATTTGTAAACCCAGCATCATTCCGCAAGGTTGCCTATTGTCCTAAACCCCTCTACCATGTATAATGAAAGAGATTGTAATACGAAGTAACAATTGTACTTACGTAGAGAGGAAATTAGATAAAAAATGAAACAAGTTATGATCGCTACGGACCACATGAGTCATGTGTACCAAGACGAAATGGGCCGTGAGGTGCACGCCTTGCAGGATGTGAGTGTTCACATTCACGAAGGTGAGTTTGTCAGCATTATCGGGACAAATGGAAGTGGTAAAAGTACCCTTGCCAAACATTTTAATGTCCTATTGCAACCTACATCTGGTACCGTTACCGTTTTAGGAATGGATACAAAAGAAGAGAATTTAATTTGGAATATTCGCCAAAATGTGGGGATGGTATTCCAAAACCCAGATAACCAAATCGTGGCAGCTATTGTAGAAGAAGATGTGGCGTTTGGACCAGAAAACTTAGGCGTGCCCGCTCCTGAGATTCGCAGCCGTGTCGATGCCGCATTAGCAGCTGTGAACATGTCGGATTATGCGTTACATGGGCCTCACCTTTTATCAGGGGGGCAAAAGCAACGCATTGCCATTGCTGGTGTACTAGCGATGAAACCGAAATGTATTATTTTAGATGAGCCAACGGCTATGCTCGATCCAAAGGGTCGTAAAGAAGTCATGGATACGGTGTACCGTCTTAATAAAGAAGAGGGCATCACTATCGTGTACATTACGCATTTTATGGAAGAAGCTGCCTTGGCAGATCGCATCATTGTGATGAAACAAGGCAAGGTCATCGATGAAGGGGCCCCAAAAGATGTATTTATGAATGTAGACACGTTAAAAGGTCTTGGTCTCGATGTGCCGGTGCCATCAGAAATTGCAGTGCGCTTACAAGAACAAGGGGTAACTATGCCAACAGGTATTACCACCAATGACGAACTAGGGGAGGCCATATGTCAATTCAATTAGAACATGTCACCTACACCTATGGGCAGGGGACACCTTTCGAAAAAACGGCCTTGCACGATGTGAACTTGACCATTCACGAAGGTGA
Organism: uncultured Veillonella sp.; assembly: GCA_963518725.1. Classification (GTDB taxonomy): domain Bacteria; phylum Bacillota; class Negativicutes; order Veillonellales; family Veillonellaceae; genus F0422. The sequence continues at coordinate 2,592 of CAUQLO010000001.1, forward strand.
GTTTGTAGGTGTTATCGGTCATACAGGGTCGGGTAAATCTACATTAGTGCAACATCTAAATGGCTTATTACACCCCACAACAGGCACTGTGAAAGTAAATGGTGTTGACTTAGTGGATAAAACAGAAACAGTTAAACAAACTCGTCACAAAGTAGGCATGGTATTCCAATATCCAGAACATCAACTGTTTGAAGAAACGATTGCTAAAGATATTGCCTTTGGTCCAAAAAATTTAGGTTTCGATGAGGCAGAAATAGATCGTCGTGTGCGAGAAGCGATGCAATTTGTAGGCTTAGACTACGATACCTATGCAGAGAGGTCTCCCTTCCATTTATCGGGTGGACAAATGCGCCGTGTGGCTATCGCCGGAGTCATTGCCTTAGACCCAGACTATTTAATTCTCGATGAGCCATCTGCTGGACTTGACCCATTTGGGCGAGAAGAAATCTTTGGAGAAATCATGAAACTACACAAGGAAAAAGGCATTACCGTTATCCTTGTATCTCATAATATGGAAGATATTTCCCGCATGGCAAATCGCTTGATTGTGATGCACAAAGGACAAGTCTTATTAGATGGTAATCCTATCGAGATTTTCCACAATGACCGTGAGAAATTACAATCTGCGGGTGTCGATGTGCCTCCATTGTCGCAAACATTGCAAGCTTTGGCAGAACGAAACATTCCTGTCAATATTGACCGTGTCCATGTCCATGAGGCAGTAGCAGACATTTACGACTATCTCAAGGAGGTGCACCATGCTAAGTAATATTACCATCGGACAGTACTTTCCAGGAGATTCTTTGCTCCACCGCATGGATCCACGGGCCAAGATTATAGCCACCATGATCTTTATCATTGCGATCTTCTTTGCAGACAGTCTGGTGACATATAGCATTGTGGCGGCCTTTACCTTCGGTTGTTTGGGCCTGTCTCGCTTGCCAGTGCGGCTCGTGTGGCTGTCCATTAAACCATTGTGGATTATCATCGTATTCACCTTGGCCATTCACGTGTTCACCACACCGGGAGAATACTTGTTTACCTATGGTTGGTTACACATCAGCCGAGAAGGTCTTAATTTGGGCGGTCTCATGGCAGGACGATTGATTTTCTTAATCGTGTTTTCCTCCTTGTTGACCTATACAACGTCGCCCATACGTTTGACGGACGGTATTGAAAGACTCCTAAACCCGTGGAAACGCTTTGGCGTGCCAGCTCATGAACTAGCTATGATGATGACCATTGCTTTGCGGTTCATTCCGACCTTGTTAGAGGAAACGGATCGCATTATGAAAGCCCAAGAATCGCGTGGAGCTGACTTTACTACCGGTTCCTTGGTGAAGCGAGCTAAGAATATGGTGCCTTTACTTGTGCCATTGTTTATCAGTGCGTTCCGCCGTGCCGACGAATTGGCAGTGGCTATGGAATCTCGGTGTTATCGAGGCGGAGAAGGTCGTACTCGCTTGAAAGAATTGCGCTACAGTCCATTAGATTTCTACGGGATTGGCGCCGTGGTGTTCATAAGTGCTCTATTAGCGATATTACGCTGGGGATTTGGTGTATAAGCAGTAGTTGCATATATATGTTAGTGACAGATGTATGTGCCAATCTAATAGGGTTAGAAAGATAGTAGAAAGAATAAGATATGACAAGAACGATACAGCTCATCGTGGCCTATGATGGAACGGAGCTCTGCGGGTACCAACGGCAACAGAACGGTCCTACGGTGCAAGGCTATCTAGAAGAAGCGTTGTCCAAGGTGTGCAATGAGCCCATCACGATTTATGGCTCTTCGCGAACGGATGCAGGCGTCCACGCTAGAGGGCAAGTGGTGGCTTTCACCACAAATGGCAAGATTCCCGTAGACAATTTGATGCGGGCCCTCATCGCCCATATGCCGCCCTATATCGTGGTCCGTGAGGCACAGGAGCTACCGCCGGATTGGAATCCAAGGAATTATGTGAAAGGGAAGGAATACATTTATACCATTCACAATGATGCCGTGGTGGACCCGTTGCAATTGCGCTATGCCTACCATGTGCGCAAACCCTTGGATATAGAGGCGATGCTACATGCAGCACAAGCTCTAGAGGGAACACATAATTTCAGCACTTTCAAAGGCCATAATACGACAGTACAAGATCCAGTGAAAACGATGTATGCCGTGAAAGTCATCCAAGATGGAACGACGGTACGTATTCATGTGTTGGGAGATGGATTTGTGTACCACATGGTGCGGAATATGGCAGGATTCTTGGTGGATGTAGGCTTAGGGCGCTTTCACCCAGAGGATGTACCACGCATCATCGTTGGTGAAAATAGGCAACTTATAGGAAAAACAGCACCTGCCCATGGACTGTGCTTAGATACGGTGTTTGTGGATGAGGATAGTTTGGAGGCAGCTGTCATTAGATTATCAAACGTAGTTTAGGAGGTTATCATGAAAGAAGACGGAATCCATACGCATATTGCCATTAAAATGCCAGAGTATATTATCGATGTAGATGAACTGGTGAATGATCCAGTGAATCGTCGTAAATTAGCTCGATTCATTATGAAACGCCATTTAGATATGGATAAAATCATTGAAGAATTTGTGAATAATCCAGAGAACGAAGCAGAATTAATGCGCTTTGCCGCATCCGTAGTGTTCTCTAAAACAGGTCGCGATATGAACGAATATAGTGATGATGTATTGCCATTGTTCTTTGAAGAAGCAGTGTACGAAGATGATTTGCTGTAACCCCAACATGTATAATAGAACCGTATTATAAAACCAAAAAATAGAGGAAAGTTGATGATATTATCAACCTTCCTCTATTGCATTTGTGGCCATTTTGTGACGGCTCTATTGTAAATATTTAGGAACATTGCAAGGATATGTGAAATGTTCCTAAATAGCAGTAGGAGGCTGTTTTGCAACAGCCTCCTATTGTATTTCATATATAGTATGGTGTTTATTCAAACCAAATGTATTTCGCTAATACGATGGCACCGAGTACATACATGAACCAGTGTACGTCTTTGTGACGGCCTGTGATGAATTTCATCAATGGATATACGATAAGGCCTGCGGCTACACCGTTTGCAATGCTGTATGTGAAAGGCATTAACACGATGACTAAGTACGCAGGGAAACCTTCTGTCCAATCGGAGAAATCAATTTCACGGATGGATTCCATCATCAAGGCGCCCACTAGGATCAGTACAGGTGCAGTCGCTGCATTTGGTACTAAGGCAATGAGGGGGGCAAAGAATAAGCAAAGAATAAACATGATACCGCAAGTGACAGCGGTTAAACCAGTACGACCGCCTGCGCCAACGCCGGCAGCACTTTCAACGAAAGCAGTAATGGTGCTGGAACCTAACATGGCACCGAAGCTAACCCCGAGGGAGTCCACGATCATTGCTTTGCCAAGACCAGGAAACTCACCTTTTTTAGGATCTGCAATACCAGCTTTGGAAGCGGTCGCAATCAAGGTACCCATGGAGTCGAATAATTCGACGAAGGTGAAAGAGAAAATGATGGTAATTAAACCTACGTGGAAAGCAGAGGCAATGTCTAATTCCATAAAGGCAACTTTACTGAAATCAGGGATAGCCATGATGCTAAAGGAACTAGGTAGTGTGGCTACGCCAGTGGCATAGGCCAAGATGGATGTCACGATAACACCGATTAGCAAGGAACCAGGCACTCGGCGCGCCATCAAGGCAGCGGAGAAGAATAAACCAAATAGAGATAATAGCACTTCTGGATTGCCTAGATTACCCAATGTCAACAAGGTTTCAGACGGCGTTGGTGCCCCGTGACCTTTGGCGCTGACAATATCATTTAATGTACCTGGTTGTAAGGATAAGGCGATAGTCATCAAACCAGATAATTTCAAGCCAATGATACAGATGAATAAACCAATACCAACAGTAATGGCAATTTTTAAAGACGTAGGAATGGCCTCGATGATTAATTGGCGAATCTTGGTTAAGGTTAACACCAAGAATACAAGACCAGAAATAAAGACAGCACCTAATGCAGTTTGCCAAGTTAGCCCCATACCGAGTACAACAGTAAAGGAATAGAATGCTAATAGGCCAACCCCTGGTGCTAAGGCGATCGGATAGTTAACAAACAAGCCCATAGCGATTGTTACTAAACCACCACCTAAGGCTGTAGCAATTAATACGGCATCTTTGTCCATTCCAGCTAGACTTAATAAATTGGGAGCTAGCAATAGAATGTATGCCATGGTAATGAATGTGGTAAGCCCTGCAAGGACTTCTGTACGGACTGAAGTGTTTCGCTCTTTCAATGCGAATAACCGTTCTAACATGGTACCCCTCCTAAATATAAAAAATAGTACAACCTTATTGTAGCACAGCCGAGGCCGATAGGATAGAGGGTTTGGCAAAATTTATTCATAAAATTTATAAAATCAGCAAAATACATTATTATTTCTAATGAATAAATAATATATAGTTTAATGTGTTGTATTCATATCGTGTAGACATGAAAAAATAAGGAATATTTGCAAAAAACGGGTAGACTTTATTCATATTATGCACAGTAAATGTCCATAATTCATATAGACAAATTTCGGCATAGTAATATATAATAGTGAAAGGAATAAATCCTACTTTTGAAGAGGTATTATTTATGAAAATTTCTACTAAAGGTCGTTATGCATTAAGAGTGTTAGTGGACTTAGCTGAACACAGTGTAGATCGAAATGTATCCATTCGGGAAATGGCGGAACGCCAAAATATTTCAGATAAATATTTAGAAGGTATTGTTGCTAGATTAAGTGCAGCTGGGTATGTGAAAAGCGTTCGTGGTAAGTATGGCGGATACCAGCTTACGAAGGAACCAAAAGACTATACTTTGTACGATATTTTAGCAGCCACAGAAGATTCCATCGCTGTCGTAGCATGTTTAGAGGATGAAATCAATACATGTCCTATGAGTGAAGGATGCCGCACATTGCCGTTATGGGAGCATTTGCAGAATCATCTGCGCGAATATATGCAAAGTTTAACACTACAAGATGTCATTGACCGACACTTCACAGTGTAACAGTATGAGAAAAGGGTAAGGGAAGTTTTGAAATGAAAAAGGAGAAAGAAAAACAGGCTGTTAGCTTGGAAAACCATGTGAGTTTTTCTTTGTATGCAACGGCTAAAGAAATGGTGCGAGCTTGTCAACCAGAGTTGTCTGACTTGGGATTGACTTATACACAGTATTTAGCGATGACTGTTATATGGGAAACGAAGACAGTCCATCTAAAGACAATTGGGGATGCCATCTTCTTAGATTCAGGCACATTGACACCATTGTTGCGCAAGCTAGAGGCGAAAGGTTTGATCACTCGTGAACGCTTGCGTTCAGATGAACGAGCTATGTCCATTGGCTTGACAGCAAAAGGAAAAGCATTGCAAAAACGAGCTAAGCATATTCCAGAATTATTAGCTGGAAAGCTTGGTTTAAGCACAGAGGAATTAGCTACATTACAACAGTTAATGAGAAAGTCTCTTGTGAATTTAGGTAAAAGATAAGGGTATTCTCCTCTAGAGAATACCTTCGCAGGATAGTTGACAATTACAGTCAACTGTCCTTTTTTACATTTTCTGAGCACGCATGAGCAGGGAATTTGTTTGAGAGTTTCCTTTCTGTGTTACAATGGTGTAAGAGTGTAAAATAACAGGTGAATCATATGAAACAATTACAACAAACAGGGATGACTGCCGTTTGGATACTCACCATCGGTATGTCTTTGCTGGCGATTTGCTATACCATGATTATCCCTTTTTTACCGGTCTATCTTTTAGAACTAGGGGTGGATCAGGAGGAGCTCGCCATCTGGTCGGGCCTATCCTTTTCTATTTCCTTTTTCATCGCCGCCATTATGGCACCTATATGGGGACGGTTGGCGGATCGACATGGTAAAAAAATGATGGCTATTCGAGCGGGCATTTTAATTGGCATTTCCTATCTATGGGGCGGTCTGGTACAAGATGGGTACCAATTTGTGCTAGTTAGAGCGTTCCAAGGATTTGCGAATGGCTTTATGCCGGCGGCCATGACCATGGTATCTTTATCGGTGCCGAAAGAACGGGTTGGTACCGCTATGGGTATCTTTCAAATGGGCCTCGTCCTAGGAAACACCGTGGGTCCCTTAACAGGGGGCCTAACAGAACTGGTGGTGGGCATGCGCCCCGTGTTTATCGTGGCAGGAGTGGTCCTCTTTGTGGTGACCGCTGCCATTGCCATCTTTGTGAAAGAACCCGTCGTAGAAACAGATGCGCCGGTGAAAGTCAGCTCTTTCAGAGACGATTTACGGGAGGCAAAACAAAATAAAGTGTTGATGCATATTCTAGGATTGTATTTCTTGGTGCAATCTGTCATGCTCATGTTACAACCCATCATCGCTATTTATGTAGGAGAGCTACAAGGTACTATGGAAGGGGCGGCCATGCTCGCGGGGTCCATCCTTAGTGCAGGCGGAGTGATGGGCATGATCATGACCAATGTATGGGCTGCCTATGGACAGAGAAAGGGATACTTTAAAGTTATCTCTTATGGTTTATTGGGAACGGGAAGCATTTTGCTGTTGCAAAGTTTGCCATTTGGATTATGGTGGTTCGCAGCATTACAGCTTTTTATCGGTGTCTTTATTGTGGGTATTTTCCCATCCTTAGGATCTGCTATGACAGTCAATACGGATCCATCTGTGCGGGGCCGTGTCTTTGGATTAGCCACTACATCGCAACAATTGGGCAATATGATGGGCCCTTTATTTGCTAGTCTAGTGGCTACGTATTGGGGGACGTCCTATGTATTCTCCGTGGCAGGCATAGGCATGATATTGATCGGATACCTAGTGCTGCGTATGTATGGACAGCGACCGAATATACAACCATAATATATAAAAATAGAGGAAAGTTGATCAAAAAATATCAACATTCCTCTGTTTTTTATATTTTAATAGGCAAAAGGTCCCGAAGGACCCTTCTCTTGGTATAATGTAATTATGAACAAACCTAATACCAATGCATATAATTATACCAAATTTGTGAGATCTCACTAACTAGTTTTGCCATTGGATTAAGGTATTTTGATCAAAAATAGTGCCTTGTTATGTTATTCTGCGGTTACCTCTGTATCAGTGGCTGACTCCATTGGGACGTAAAACCCAAAAATAGTATGCTCGTGAGGTGTACTTTCCACTTGTAGCTGACCTTGGTGGAGTTGTACCACGTTTTGTACGAAGTACAAGCCTAGTCCAATGCCTTTATTTTCCTTGGACGTACGAGATGGCTCCACTTGGTATAAGCGGTCCCAAATCTTAGGGATGCTTTCAGGAGGAATGCCAATACCATCATCGTCCACAAAGATATGCAGAGTATCTTCCTCTTGGCGGACTTCGAAATGCACTTTCGTGCTGGCAAACTTGAGGGCATTATCCAATATGTTTGCCATCGCTTGTTGCAACAAAATCTGATTCCCTAAGAGGGTCACAGAGGGATCAATGTGATAGGTAAAGGTGAGCTGCTTTTCTTGACTCAAACGGGCGTAGGTATCGGCTAAGCGTTGCGCCACATCAGAGATAGGCACGGGCGCTTTGTCAATATCTTTCAAGTTATCCAGGCGGGCAATCTCTAATAATTGAGACACCATGTCTGCCATGCCCTTGCTTTGGGTGAAAATGTTTTCAAAACTTTCCTTCGCTTCTTCAAGGGAAGATACAAATTGGCGACCATAGTCACTTTCAGCCTGAATGACAGCAATAGGGGTGCGCAGTTCATGGGATACATCGGAGTTGAAACGTTTTTCACGGTTCGATGCATCCTCCAAGCTGTTGAGCATGTGGTTGAAAGTAGATACCAATTGGTACATTGTATCTTTCGATGGGGGAATGGTTTCTATGCGCTCAGATAGATTGCGCTTTAAGGAGATTTGCTCCGCCAATTCTGTCACGGTGCGCACTGGTTTCAAGCCTCGTTGGATAATCCAATAGCCCCCGATGGTAGCCATAGCCACGAAGAGTAAACCGCCAATGAGTAAGGCAATCAAGGTTGTATTCGCTTTGCGATCCATTAAGGTAATAGGGGCAATGCCGCGGACGTGACCTCGTGGACCATGAGGGACTTGAAAGGGCACGTCGTAGTAGAGATATACCGCATCATTTTGGCGGACTTCTGTGATGGTATTAAAGGACGGAGGATTATCCTGAGAAAAACGCTCTGGAACGCTACCACGCAAGATCACGCCATCATCTGAATAGACCACTAAGAAAATACCATTATCATAAGGCTTGAACTTTTTGGGATTTGTGGCGGCCTCTATAACATTTTGGTGTAGTTCTGAACGAATTTCATGTTCATCCCAGGCAGAGGTAAATTGCATAACAAAGGTTGCTAGTAAGCCAACCATGACGAGTAAAAAGATAGAATACCAACTGGTGATTTTATACACGAGAGGGACTCGAACCAACATAGCCTCTACTTGGTGTAATAGGCTGTGGATAGGGCGAGGGATACGATCCATCATAGATTATTCCTCGGTGCGGAACACATAACCGACACCACGTACAGTTTGTATCATTTTGAAAGACTCATCCACATCTATTTTTTTGCGTAAATCTTTGATGTATACGTCGATGAGGTTGGAGTAACTTTCATAGTCATATTCCCACACATGGTCTAAAATTTGTTGGCGAGACAAAACGATGTTAGGATTGCTCGCTAAATAAAAGAGTAAGTCGAACTCTTTTGCCGTTAACGTAACAGGTACCTCATGTAACCAAACGGAACGAGATTTTTGGTTGATTCGAAGCGGACCCGCTAGGATATCTTCTACCGCTTGGTTGCGACTGCGACGAGCTAGGGCATAGACGCGAGCGATGAGTTCGTCAAACTCGAAAGGTTTCACGAGATAGTCGTCAGCACCTAGATTTAGACCGTCTACTTTGTCTTGTAAGGAATCTTTAGCCGTCAAGAATAAGACCGGCGTTTTATTTCCTTCTGCTCGCATTTGGCGTACCACGGCTAGCCCATCTAGTTTAGGCATCATAATGTCCATGATGATCACATCGTAACTAGAGGTAGTGATATAGTCTAATCCATCTTCGCCATTGTAGCATTGGTCTACGATCATAGACTCTACTTTCAATCGTTTGGCGATAATATTATTCAGCATTTCTTCGTCTTCTACAATTAAAACTTTCATAAGAACTCCTTTCCTAATGCAAGGGTATAGTTGTATTGTAATATATTTTGTAAGGATACAAAAGGGAATTTCTCTAGACTAGTATACGCGTTATACATGAAAGGACTATGAATCCATTGCTTTATGCCTTGTGGTCGCCTATAATAAACATAGAAACTCAGTATGATATTCTTTGTTAGGAGTTGTTACCAATGAAAGTTAGAACTATAACGGCCTATGCTTTATTAATTGCCCTCTGTGCCATTGGTGGACAGATTCACTTCGGGACCTATTCCATTGGATTTGATTCATCCCCAGCCTTTGTAGGGGCCTTGATGCTGGGACCTGTAGCGGGAGCGGTATTAGGTGCTTTGGGGCATCTAGCGACGGCGGCCTCTACGGGATTTCCACTCAGCGTACCCATGCATGTGGTGGTAGCCATTATTATGGCATGCACAGCGGGTAGCGTAGGATATGTGGCGCAGAAGATGACTTCATCTTTCTCTTATGTAGTAGGTGGTATACTAGGATATGTCATTAATGTAGGTCTTGGCTTGGCCATTACTGCATGGATGATGCACAGTGTTGAAATTGTGGCTGTCTTGTGGGTGCCCTTGTCCTTGGCGTATGCCTTGAACTATGTAGGGGCGGCCCTTGTGGTGAGTCAGCTGAATCGGGTTTTTGGCGGTAAAGGTCATGCGTGATATCACAAGGATTCCCTTTCAGAATGGGATGGACTGGATGATTGCCAGCGATATTAGTAGTGGCATTGGTAGGCAGGCCCATGATGTATTGCACGTACCTTATGCCATGGTGGGCGCCTTTGCGACCCGTGTGGCGATGTTGGAAATACTCTGCGCTGGTGGTACGGTGAAAGCTATACAATACTTAGTGGGTGGCGCCTATGATACCGTGGTGGTTCCCGTCATGGAAGGGATTCAAGAAGAACTAGAACGGGCTGGTGTGGAGGTGCCCATTAATGGGAGCCATGAAAGTAATATGATCGTCAGCACCACCTCGGTAGGGATTACTGCCCTTGGTTCAGGTCCTGCAGAAGTACCTTGTACAGGGGAACCTTATGCAGTTTATTTATTGGGACGGCCTTTGGTAGGACCAGAGGTTCTTAACTCGCCAGAGTGGATTGTTACTTATGAAGAAGTATATCAAGCACTGGCACATCCCAGCACAGAGCGAGTGATTCCCGTGGGGTCCCGTGGGATTCGTCAAGAATTAGACGTACTCTGCCACTTACAAGGCCATGAAATCGACACGGTAGATTTAGAAGATGACGTATTAGATCATAGCGGGGGACCCGCTACGTCGGTAGTCGTAGCGGTCACAGCCAAAGGAGAAACGGACTGGTTACAAGCTTTTCCAAAGGCACTCTACGTGGGTCGCTATGGAGCTAGAAAGGAATACATATGAAACGAATATCCTATTATCTGGGCTTGGCTCTAATCCTAGGGGGGCTAACGGTAGTTCAAGCAGAGGCGAATCCCTATGACGTGGTAAGCCCACCAGATTGGGAATACCAAGCGCTCATGACATTGGTAAAACATGGAGCCATTACAGATACAAAAGGAGTGGACCTAGGGTCACGGGCTTTCACTCGTCATGAATTAATCCCTATGATAGCCGATGCAGTTTCTCGGCGTGATACGATGAATGAAAGCGACAAGATGTTGGCGATACGCCTATACCATGAAAATCGTCGGGCCATCATGAACTATGAGATTGAACAGGAAGAGGCGGCACAAGGGAAAGACCAGGAAGTGGGAAACGATGAGGGCATGCCGATTGTGCTGGATCCAGTTTTGACGAAGGAAGAAATCCAAAAGAAAATGGAGTCCTTCCAAATTGATGCGACTGCGTTGCCAACGCATGGTGCGGTATCATTGCGGACGTATAACCAGGGTACAACTGAGAGAAAACAGTTAGAATTAGTAGTACCTTCGGTGAAGGCTGAAGGGAACATAACCTTACAACCGATTGATGAAGAAGTGCAAGAGATTATGGCTGGAGGCCAATGGGATGCGTCCAAAAAGGGGCAACAACCGATTATTAAAGCGGCCAAACAAGGATAAGCATCAAGTGGTTAAAATAGAGGGAAAAATTATGAATAATGTTGAAGTCATAATATTTGATTTAGATAATACGCTATATGACTTTAAATATTTTTGGGGAAAAGCTCACTATCAATTGTATACAGGATTAAATATAAAAGAAATTGACTATAATACCTTTATGACGGAGTATTTACTTCAAGACACACTGCTGTGGGCTGATATGTTAGCAGGAAAAATAGATTTAAATGAGTTGAGGGTCATTAGAACATATAGAACTTTTAAAAAGTTAGGTATAGATAAATCTATAGAGTTTTGCGAAGAATTTTATAGAAATATGTTTAGTATTTTAGTTGAGGAAATATCGATAGATTATACAATAGATAATATATTATCGAATCTAAGTAATAATTATAAGCTGTATATGCTAACTAATGGTTTAAAAAATGAACAAGAACTAAAAATACAAAAATTAGGGCTCAACAAATATTTTGAGAACATAGCAATTTCTGCGTGTATAGGATATGAGAAACCTAGCTTAAATGCATTTTTGTATTTAATTGATAATTTTGGCATAAAACCAAGTAATAGCATTATGATTGGTGATTCGTATATACATGATATTGAGCCAGCAATTAAACTAAATTTTAATACACTTCATATAGATTATAAAAAAATAGTTACACTGAATTATAATTTTAATGAAGATATATTAGAATTTTGGGGGGAGAAAATTCTATGGGCCTAAATACAATAGTTGTTTTATGGATTACTGTGTTTTTTTATCTAGTATAGCACTATGCTTTTTTTGGGTAATAAATGATATTGCTATGGAATTTAGTATATCATTGTCTTTGTTGGGTCAAACTGCAACGGTGTATGGTGTGTCATTGGCTAGGGTGTATTCAGTGTTAATAAATATATATGCTTGAATTAATCGAAGAAATTCGGTATACTAAAAGTTAGCAATCCATTTGGTGTACTTTCATCATGAAGCGGAGGAACTATGATTATACGAGAAGAGAAGAAACGCGAATTTTATACGGTCACAGCTCTCGTGCGTGAAGCTTATATTAATGCAGATCGCAGTACAGGACGAGAATATAAACTAGTGGAAGCATTGCGTGAGTCTGATGCGTATATTCCTAAGTTATCTTTGGTGTCGGTCATCGACAATGCCATTGCAGGGTATGGTATGTTCCTGCGCGGCAAAGTTGGTGATCAAGATGTGCTTATTTTGGGCCTACTGGCGGTGGCACAGTCTATGCGTGGACACGGCGTAGGGGGAGCTCTTGTCTTAGAGGGTCAACGATTGGCTCGTAAGATGGGATATTCCTACTTGTTCGTGTACGGTAGTAATGTGTACTACCCACGGTTGGGCTATGATTTTGCACATAACTTTGGTGTAGAGCCACCAGAAGGATTGGACCGGGAGCATATGATGGGGATTCGATTAGATCCTAATGCGGAGCCTCTCAATGGTACATTGGAATACCCGGAACTTTTTAAAACCCTAGAAATGTTCTAGGTGACTACGAGTTATGTCGTAGTAGGTATTAGATAGACAGTTCGAGATCCTCCTGTCTGTAAACAAAACTAAGGAGTTATAATGAAACAATTTAACAACACACAACGATTGACGATTTCTGCCATTTCCATCGCCATGTATTTGGCGCTTATGATCGGTACACAAGGCTTTGCCTTTGGTCAGTATCAAGTGCGTATCGCAACAGCGCTCTATGGATTGTCAGCAATCTTCCCATTCACCATTCCAGCCTTTGGTATTGCGAACTTTGTAAGTAATACAGTGATGGGCGGTTTTGGTATGGTGGATGCTATCGGTGGAGCTATCGTAGGGTTATTGACGACAGGTCTAATTGTTCTTGCAAAGCGCCAAGGCTTAGGCAACTGGGTATTGATTCCTATCATTACCTTTGTACCAGGATTGATTGTACCAATTTGGTTGACCTATTTCTTGCCAGTTCCGTACTGGGTATTAGTGAGCTCCCTCGTAGTAGGTCAGTTCGTGTGTGGTGTGGTGAGCTACTTCCTCATCAATGCATTAGAGAAAGTAGTGTATAAAAATAAGGAGGCCTTAGTTCGTGAGTAGTGGTCGTAATGCAGCAGAATTACAAGGTGTTCATGCTTTAGGTAGCCATACGGACTATCCTACGGATTATGCGCCGCAAGTGCTAGAAGCATTTCCTAACAAACATCCAGGGAATGACTATTTTGTGAAATTCAATTGTCCAGAGTTTACCAGCCTTTGTCCAATGACGGGGCAACCGGACTTTGCAACGATTTACATTTCCTATGTGCCAGATGAAAAACTGGTGGAAAGTAAATCCTTAAAATTATATTTATTTAGTTTCCGCAACCATGGAGACTTTCACGAAGATTGTATCAATATTATCATGAAAGATTTAGTGGCATTGATGGAGCCTAAATATATTGAAGTGTGGGGCGAATTTACACCTCGTGGGGGCTTGTCCATTGACCCGTACGCCAATTATGGCAAACCGGGCACCGATTGGGAAGCTACAGCGAAGGAGCGCTTGCACTTTCACGATATGCAACCAAAACGGGTAGCGTACCGTTAATTACATACATACTATTGCCAGGTCAATCGGTTGAGGGACCTGGCAATTTTACTAACGGCCCTAGACATGATAGGATAGAGATAGATACAACGTGTTGAGAGGAAAAGGAGTTGGACATGCAACCACAGTTATATATTGGCGGAGCGGGCACGGGAAAAACTACGGCTTGTTTCGCAGAGATAGAGCGAATTTTACAAGACCATCCAGACCACCAAATTATCGTCCTTGTGCCAGACCCTGCGACGTATATGATGGAGCGCAAGCTCGCAGAGTATCGTCAGGAAAAAGGATTCACCACGGTGCGCGTAGTGGGGATGACGCGGCTAGCCTATCAAGTATATCAATCCTTGGGCAAGGTGAAAGAGGGCGGTTTGTCGGAGATTGGCAAGAAATTAGTCCTTCGGGTGCTGTTAAAGCAATCCGCTGGAGAATTGGACTTGTTTAAACAAGCGGCGAAACAACCTCATTTTGGAGATGTCATACAAGGGTTGTTGACGGAGTGTAAAGCCTTTGGAGTGACGCCAGAGGACTTGTCAGGCGCTGTAAAATATGTAGATTCCATGGTGTTGGGCAGGAAATTACAAGAATTATCCTTGTTGTTAGAACGCTACGATGCAGCGTTGGAAGAACTAGGCGTCCAAGATTCCATGGAAGAATTGATTGAAATCTTACCGCAGTCGCCACTGATGCAACGGTGTCATGTCTTTGTGGATGGATTCCATTGGTTTACGCCCTTACAGTATCGATTAATCCAACGGTTATTTTCCCTCAGTGAGTCCCGCCATATGACGATTAGTTTGCCATCCTTAGAGGAAGAGGTGCACAGTCGCAAGGGATCTATGTATTTCCGTGTTTGGGAGACGTACCGAGATATGATGACTTGGTATCCAGAGGCGGTCATCCATGACATGAACACTGTCTATCGAGGCACTCCGCTGTTACAACAATTGAACACACAATTTTTTAGAACCCCTATGAAAGCAAACACCACCGAAGACTCGTTGACCATGGTGAGTGCCTACAATCGAGAGCGGGAAGCCGATGCCGTGTGCCGTAATATCTTGGCATACCGTCAAGAAGAGGGACATCGCTGGAAAGACTGTACCATTATCTTGCGGGACATGGAGTCCTACGGTGATGTACTGGAAAAAGCATGCATGAATTATGGTATCCCCTTCTTTTCGGACCAACGGAAGATGATGACTAGCCATCCTTTGGCGGAGTTCTTGCAAGGTCTATTCCATGTGTATCGTACTTTCTTTGATCATGATGCGGTGTTCCGCTTGCTGAAAACAGACTTTGCGCCTTTCACTCGTGAAGAAGTAGATCGACTAGAGAATTATTGTTTAGAATATGGGATTCAAGGGACGGCGTGGCTCCGAGATACATGGACCTATGGTGGTGAAGATGATGCAGAGCGACGGGCTGTGATGCAAGACTTGCATGATCGCGTGTTGCACCAAGTATTACGACCTATTTACGACTTCTGTAAACTGCCACATAGGGGTCAGGAATGGAGTGAGTTCCTATTCCAAACCATGCAAGATTGGCGCATTCCAGAGCAGTTGAAACAGTGGTATGACGAAGCAGAAGCGCGTGGGGATGTACAAGAAAGTGCCAGCCATGTACAGATCTATAAACATGCCATTCAATTGCTAGAGGAATGTGCGTCTGTGACGGGTACAGAGGAGTTGAGCGCCCAAGAGATGGGGCTCATCATCGAGGAAGGGCTCAGCGAAGTGACCTACTCCTTGGTACCGCCATCGTTGGACCATGTGACGATTACCACCATCGACCGTAGCTATATGACAGATGCGAAGGAAGTCTATGTGCTAGGCCTTAATGAGGGTGTATTCCCTCGCAAAATGGGGGACGAAGGCATTCTTCGTGACCAAGAGCGGACGGCTTTAGCGAAGGTAGGGGTGCAACTAGCGGCAGGCGCTTTAGGGCAAATGTTTAATGAAAATTTCTTGTTCTATTTAGCTTGTACTCGTGCTAGCCAAGGATTGCACCTGTCCTATGTCACATCTGATGAAGAAGGATCCAAAATGGAACCGTCTTTGGTGGTGCGCCGGTTACAACAATATGGGTATGTGAAAGCCATAGAAGAAGCGCCACTATCTATGCCAGAGGGGCGAGAACAGGACTACCTGTGGCGACCATCCCAGAGCTTAGGGCTCTTTTCTAGTCGCATGAGCGCCCTTATGAAAGGAGACTCTATCGCCTCCACTTGGTGGAGCCTCTATAACTGGGGTTTGGAAATGGGCTATAGAGGGGAAGTATTTTTCGCCACAAGAGGTATGTTTGATTCCAATACAGTACCGCGCATTGAGCAATCCATTGTGCGAGGGTTGTTGCTACGCAGTGATGCCTTAACGGGCTCCGTCACACGATTAGAACGATACCATCGTTGCCCATACAGTTTCTATGCCCAATATGCGCTGCGCTTAGCCCCACGGAAGGTGAAATCCTTTGGGGCCCCTGAAATTGGTACCTTCCTGCACGATACATTGCGCTATTTAGGGGAGTATCTATTGCAACAAGGTCGACAATGGCGTGACTTAACAGAGGAAGAACAAGAATCATTATGCCGTGAAGCGGCTGATGCGGTGATGGGCACAGAAGAGCGAGATGCGTACGAAGCGCAACTGTACACACGGTTAACGTCTACCCTGTCGGCTACTGTGGCACGCCTTGTAGATTGGTCTAAGAAAAGCGAGTTTTCCACTACAGAAATAGAGCAAAGTTTTGGCATGGGCACATCTAACTGGCGTCCAGTGCGCATTCCATTGGGCAAAAACTATGGCGAAAGTATCGTACTGCGCGGTCAAATAGACCGTGTCGATGAATATCGAGGACCTCTTGGTCATTATGCGGCAGTGATTGACTATAAATCAGGGGGCACTACGGTGCGAGCTGATGAAATTTACTATGGCTTGAAATTACAATTAATGACCTATCTATTGGCATTGGAAAAGAATACACAAGATAGAATTGGCACAGCGGCTGCCCTCTATACCTATGTACGGAATCCGCAAGTGAAATTGTCTGAAGTAGTGAATCACAGACGGGCAGAGGAAGAAAAAGCTACTATCCAAGAGTTGAAAAATAGTGGATACTTTGTAGACGGGGATGTGTTACAATCCTTAGATGTAACGAGGGCTTATCAAAGCAATTCTCCATATGTACCGATTGTTCTGAAAAAGGACGGCACTCCAGATAGTCGCACATCCAAAAGTTTGAAGACGATGGAACAATTTGGCCTTATGAAGGAATACACAAAACAAATTATTTCCAACAGTGGTACACAGATGATGGATGGAGAGTTTCCTATTAGTCCGTACCAAAAGGATAAGCGACGGCCATGTGAATATTGTGAGTTCCAAGCCTTATGTCGCTTTGATGGAACGCGCAATAGATATCGCTATATTAAGACCATGACCGAAGAGGAAGCATTGGAGAAGATGGAAGCATTACAAACAGGAGGGGCTACCTATGAAATGGACTGATGCGCAACAGAGCGCTATTGATGCACCTAGACCAGGGCAGTTACCATCCCAAACTATTTTGGTGTCCGCTGCGGCGGGATCTGGTAAAACGGCAGTCCTCGTAGAGCGTATGATACAACGCCTGAAACGGCGAGAGCTAAGTATTCAAGAACTGATGGTGGTGACTTTCACAAAGGCGGCAGCAGCGGAGATGAAAGCTCGTATCGGGGTGAAACTAGCGGAAGAGTTTCAAGCTACAGGGGATGCTTATTTAGAAGAACAATTGAATATGTTGCCGTCCGCCCATATTTCTACTTTGCACTCCTTTTGCCAATGGGTAATCCGCAGTTATTTTTATAAACTGGATATAGACCCGTCTTTTACTATCGGCAATGAAGGGGAATTGGCGCTTATGCGCTACGATGTGCTAGATACCATTTTGCTGCAGGCCTACGAACAGGGACTATATAACATTTACGATGTGAGCGATATGTTTAGCACGGAACGATCAGACCAGATCCTGCGGGAGACGGTCTTTCAAATATACAACTTTGCCTTGGCTCAAAGTCAGCCTATGCGATGGTTAGATCAGGTGTGTCATACCTATGAAAGTGCTTTACACCAAACCTTGTTAGAAACTACTTGGGGCACATTATTTTGGAAAGAACAACAACGACAAATTGAGTATCTGTTAGAGCGCTATGAAGAGGCACAGCGCTTGGCGACCTTAGGTAATGGGTTCGATAAATGGATGGAGAAGGTCAGCGACTTGCAAACGCTATTACAAGCTATGCAAAAAGCAGACACCTGGGATACTATGCATGTGGGTGTAGTGGGCATTGGGGGATTTAGTTTCCCTGTACTCCGTGCCACTAAGGCTATGAATGAAAGCGATCCAGCTATCCTGAGTGAAATCAAAGCCATCTTGTCAGAAGGAAAAGAGATATTGCAAGCCATGCCGAAAGGTGTCTTTGCTATTACGGAAGTAGATTGGCGAGAGCAAATGGAATACTTAGTACCGTTGGTACGAGGTATCATCCAGCTGGTGAAACGATTCCATGAGGACTTTCAACGGGCAAAACAAGAAGCGGGTATGATCGATTTCTCCGATTTGGAACATTTATGCTTAGCCTTATTAGTAGACCCAGAATCTACAGAGGAACTTAAGCCATCTGAGGTGGCGTTGGAGTTACAGGGCACATTCAAAGAAGTGATGGTCGATGAATACCAAGACACGAATGGCGTCCAAGAGGCTATCGTGAACTTAGTATCTCGTGGGGACAATCGATTCTATGTGGGTGATGTGAAACAGTCTATTTATGGATTCCGTATGGCAGACCCGCAGTTATTTATGGAGAAGTACCATCGGTTTGACCATGATGTGAACGGTGTGGAACGGCGTATCGATTTGTCACAAAACTTCCGTTCCCATGAAGCGATTCTAAATGTGACGAACTTTATCTTTTCTCAAATTATGACTGATGAAGGGGCAGGTCTTACCTATGGTGAGGCAGAGGCGCTCCACACAGGTCGCATCGTAGAAGAGGCGCCACCAGAATGGGTAGGTGGTGATGTAGAAGTGCACGTTCTTTGCTGTGATGAAGATAAGGCACAGACAGACCCTGAAGATGGAGAAGACCTAGAGAACGATGAAAAAGAAATGCTCTTTGTGATCCGTAAAATTCAAGAGTTAAAGGATAATGGTGCTTTGGTGCAAGATAAAGATGGCACCTTTCGCCCTATAGAGTGGCGAGACATTGTACTCTTAAAACGGTCTATCTCTGGGTCCGCGAGCCGTATGATCGACCTGCTACGGCGAGAGGGTATCCCTGCCTATACAGAGGAAAAGTCGGGCTATTTCAGTGCTATGGAAGTGCAATTTGTGCTGTCCTTGTTGCAAATTATCGATAATCCAGAGCAGGACTTGCCTATGGCCATCGTTTTGCAATCGCCTCTTATCGGGATGGATGCGAATGATTTAGGGCGTATTCGTCTGTCTGTAGAGGAGAACAGCTTGTGGAGCGGGTTGCGCCCATTTGTAGAAGCTTCCCAGAATGCAGGATGGATTCGCTTTGTGGACTCCATGGACACCTGGCGGACCATGTCTCGCCGTCAAGGCATTACGGACTTAATTTGGCATATTTACGACACCTTGCATGTGGTAGAATACGTGAGCGCCATGCCAAATGGCTTGGTGCGTCGTGGCAATGTGCTGGCCTTGTATGAGCGAGCGAAACAATATGAAAGTGGCAATTACCGTGGCTTATTCCGGTTCTTGCGCTTTATTGAAAGCTTGCAGGCATCCGGAGAAGATTTAAGCGTTGCCAAAACGGTGAGTGAAGCGGACAATGTGGTGCGTATTATGACCATCCACAAAAGTAAGGGCTTAGAGTTCCCCGTGGTGTTTCTCATGGGCACTCAAAAGGGCTTTAACAAAATGGATTTGAACCGGTCCTTGCTATTGCACAAGGAATATGGAGTGGGTTTGAAAGGGTATTTCCCAGACTTGCGTGTGATGTATAATTCCTTACCTTGGATTTTCGTGCGCCAAGCTTTGGAAGAAAATTTGAAAGCTGAAGAGGAGCGTATCCTTTATGTAGCATTAACTCGGCCTAAAGATAAACTGTATATTACAGGTTATATGAAGGGGTCTATCAATGGCTTTACGGATCGACCTGCGACGAAGAAAATGGGTGAATGGGTAGCGCCTGTATTGCAGTGGGGTGAAAGTGCTTTCACGAAAGAGCAGATTCTAGGATGTAATTCCTATTTAGATTGGATATTGCGAAGTTTAGCTCGCCACGTAGCAGGTGGCATGCAGTTGCGCCAATTTGCGGAGGTAGAAAGTCCGCAATTCCCAGATATACCGTACAAAGATTGCCCTGTGACCTTCCATGTTCATGATGGGAATGATTACAGTGTTTCACAGGAAACACCGTCCGTAGAAATAGACATTCTAGAACAAGTACGTGCCCAATTACCGGTGGAAGCACCAGCACTAGATCCTATCGTGGTGGACCGATTAACCTCTGTGTATCCTTATGAAAGTTCAACCGAACGAGCAGGGAAAATCTCTGTGTCTGAAATCAAACGGCGCTTTGTAGAGATGGAAGAATTGGCGAAACAGATGATTGAGCCGGACTATAAGCGTGATACAAGTGATCATGATGATGCGGAAACGATAGGAATCATGCCTGATGCGAAGGAAGATGTGATAGGTGTATCAGCTGTAGGTGGGGAGAATCTTCTGGTAGAGGATGCTACTGGTGATACATACAAGGATAATATGGAGCTAGCTAAGAATAGTGATGTTGAAAATGGAGTGGAGAATGTCTCAACAGAGTTGCCAGTAGATCTCGGTCCTTTTGATGTAACATTAGCCTCTATGGCAGAGTCCACACCGATTCGCAGTGGTGCTCGTTGGGGTACTCTCATGCATGAAGTGATGCAGTGGTTGCCGTTGCAACAGTATACACGACCATCTTTGCGACAAGCCTTGGATTCGCTGGCATTACAAGGATACTTGACCGATGAGGAACGGAAAGCGATCAGTGAAAAACGGATTTATGATTTCTTTCAGTCTGATTTAGGACAGCGATTGCTAGGGGCAGAACGGGTGGAACGAGAACTACCATTCAGCATGCTATTTCCAGCGAATCGAGTGTATCCAGAGATGCTAGATGGAGAAGAACTATTCCTACAAGGTATCATCGATACAGCATTCCTAGAAGAGGGATCTTGGGTGCTAGTGGATTATAAAACAGACCGTCTTGATGAAGAGGCTCTAGTAGAGCGCTATCGCATTCAGCTCATGCTGTATAAAGAAGCCTTGGAACGATTGACCCCATACCCTGTAAAAGAGGTATACATCTATTCCTTCCGACTAGAAAGAGCGATTCCAGTATAGTAGATAATTTAAAAAGATAATAACTCAATATATATAACAGAGGAAGGTTGATACCATGGTATCAACCTTCCTCTATGTTTTATATCTAATATAATGCGTTGTAGCGGGAGCCTTTACTGTCCCTTTCAAGAAATATTACAGAATCATATAATATATCGTCGAAACAGAAAAAGGGCCCCGAAGGACCCTTTTCGTAGGAGTCTATTCGTTTTCGTGACCTTTATGCCACCAAGTGATACCTTTTTGTGTTGGTAAAATAGCACGATCGAAGATTGGTTCTTCAATACCTTGAGCTTTTTGATTCATGTAGTCTTTCAGTGCAATAAGTACTAATTTACCTAAACGCAAGATAGAGGTAATATTACAAAGCACTAAGAATGCCATGAACAAGTCAGCTAAGTTCCATACAAGATTCAATTCAGCAATACAGCCAACATAGACCATGATGATGACAAGAGCACGGAATAGGTTGATAGCGAATTTATTGTTTTTCGTCATGTGCGCAATATTCACTTCGCCGTAGAAATAGTTGCCGATAATGGAACTGTAGGCAAACATGAATACGAACAATGCGATGACCGCAGGCGCCCAAGAACCTAATTGTTGACCAATGCTGTGTTGGACAAGGGCAATACCTGTTAAATCTGTGTGCACATAGTCTCCAGATACAAGAACGATAAAAGCGGATGCGCTACATACAAGTATTGTATCTACAAACACACCAAGAGCCTGAATTAAACCTTGCTTTACTGGATGTGATACATCTGAAGCAGCGGATGCATTTGGTACAGAACCTTCGCCGGCCTCGTTGGAGAACAAGCCACGTTTGATACCTTGCATTACAGCTGCACCAATGAAACCGCCCGTAGCAGAATCAATAGTGAACGCTTGTGTAAAGATAGCAGAGATAACAGCTGGTAATACAGTAATATTAGCAATGACAATATAGATAGCAATTAATACATATAGACCAGCCATGAAAGGAACTAAATACTCCGCTGTTTGGGCAATACGTTTGGCACCACCGAAGATAACGAGAGCAGAAAGAGCTGCTACTACAAGACCTGTTGTGGAGGCATCGATATTCCAAGGCTGTACTGCAATAGCAATCGTGTTAGCTTGTACAGAGTTGTAGATTAGGCCGTAAGTGACACTGATTAAGATTGCAAATAAGACAGATAAGAAAGGGCTATTCAAGCCATGGCGAATGTAATAGGATGGACCGCCACGGAAGGATCCGTCAGGTAAGCGCTCTTTGTAGATTTGGCCTAACGTGTTTTCGATGAAACTAGTAGCCGCGCCGAGTAGAGCGATGAACCACATCCAGAATATAGCACCAGGGCCACCCAATGTAATAGCAATGGCAATACCTGCAATATTGCCTACCCCTACGTGAGAGGCAACACTAATACAGAAAGCTTGGAATGGGGAAATGTGGTGATCCCCTTTGCTTTTTTCTGCAGCTCCCGATTTTAGAATTCGGAGCATTTCAGGGATTTCACGAATTTGCACAAAACGAGTGGCAAAGGTGAACCAAATACCAGCAATAATGAGGAGTGCGATAATGATGTTATTCCAGAGGAATCCGTTCACATCGCCCAAGAGTTGAATGATTTGTTCTTGCATAAGGACATCCTTTCTTTACATATGCACATAGTATATATTCTATAGTATATCATAGGAAGATAGGGAAATGATAGAAAGTTATAACAATCCTAGAAAAATTGTAAAAAAACATCTATCCATGAGGGGTAAAAGGTGTTACAATGAATCGATAAATGAATGAAATTGCGTCACTACATCCGAACCCATTCCGTACGGACTAGTGAGGCTAGCGGTTTTTGACGACACGGATACTTGAAATGACTCAAGTGATGTATGGAAAGGGGCTTGATACATGAAAACCACCGCTAAAAAAATGTCTGTATTCCAACTGACATCCATCGTGGCAGCCAATATGTTGGGTGCTGGAATTATTATGCTACCATCTCAATTAGCACAGGTAGGCACTATTTCTATCCTATCATGGATTATTACGGTATTAGGGTCCTTGACCTTAGCCTATATTTTTGCCCAATGTGGTTTGTTTACAAAGAAATCTGGTGGCTTAGGAGGCTATGTGGAATATGCCTTTGGTAGGACCGGTCATTTTATGGCGAACTACTCCTATGCAGTATCCTTGGTCATTGCTAATGTGGCCATCGCCATATCCATCGTAGGGTATGGGGCCGTGTTATTTGATGTACAGCTTTCACCATTAGAAGTGAGTTTAGCAACCATCGTGTTGCTCATGGTGGCAGCTTTGGTCAATGTGCGAGGCAATAAGAGCACGGGGCGCATTAGTAACATTACCATTTGGGGGACGATGTTGCCAGTCTTGTTTATTGGCGTGTTTGGTTGGTTTTGGTTTGATCCAGAGATGTTTGTGTCTGTTTGGAACCCACAAGAACTGCCCGTATTTGATGCGGTCAGTCAGTCCATTTCCCTCACATTGTGGGGCTTTTTAGGCTTTGAGTCGGCAGCAGCTAATGCAGATGCCGTAGAAAATCCTAAGAAGAATGTACCTATAGCGACATTTTTTGGCACTTTGGCAGTAGCCGTGGTTTATATTGTATCCACGAATATTATGGCGGGCATCATTCCTAACATCGAGTTAGTGAATTCCACTGCTCCCTTTGGTCTAGTGTTTGCTTACATGTTCAATGCAACAGTAGGAAAAATCGTGATGGCCCTCATGGCGGTGTCCTGTTTCGGGGCGATTATGGGATGGCAATTTACCTTGAGCCGTGTGTTTAAAAGTTGTGCAGAAGCAGGATTCTTTCCCAAGGTATTTGCTCGTGTGAATCGTGTAGATTCCCCAGTACGCGGCATTATCATTCTCTTGGCATTACAAGGTATCTTGGCGTTGATGACTACTGATGAAAGTTTGAATGAACAGTTTGCGCAGCTCGTTAACTTAGCAGTTGTGACAAATGTATTCCCTTACATTCTTTGCTGCGTGGCAGTGAATAAGATGTTATCCATTGAGGGCGCTACGATGGGATTGCGCCGTCTCATCTATGTGATGAGCGCCGTAGCCATTGCCTATGATAGCTATGCGATCTATGCCTGTGGCGAAGTTCCTATCCAAGGGGGCTTGGCGGTGATTATCTTTGGCTATGCGGCGTACCAAGCCGCATTCCATTGGAGATCACGTCTTGTGAAAGCCGTGGGTAAACATCCGGCATATAAAAAAATAAAATCAGAGTATACATTATAAGAGTATAAATACATAGAGGAAAGTTGATGTTGTAATCAACTTTCCTCTATTGTAGTTAGGGCCATTTTGTGTAGATTTTTATAGTTAGAAGAGGGGGGATAGAGTGTCTTTACTTGACCTATGTTCTGAGGTACCTGTTGCTAATGATTATATTTGCCTTATATTTAATGTACGATAACCTAGAAATAGGGGGTAGAATCAAGATGATAAGTGTTTTACATAATACCTAGATTCTATGTGTGTATAGCACTGGTAGGAACCGTTTTAACGAGGCAAAGAACCCTTTATATTAAGGGATTTGTTGGCATTTGCGAAATGAATATTTTAATACTTGATTTTAAATATCTAGTTATGCTATATTTGAAAAGCAATATACATAATAAAAGTATATGCTAGGTTTGTTGTGATCATGCATTATGCATTTCACATAATACTAATTATAGGTAAAGGACTGATACTCGTATCAGTCCTTTCCTATTAGTATTATATAACATTAAAATTCAAAAAGCTAGATGCCAATCGTTGTTGAATCTAACATTCTTTGATAGCTAATTCAGCTGTACAATGTGGACAACGTGTTGCATCATCAGCAATCGATTCACGGCAATAGTCACATTTACGGGTTTCCACCGGTGCTTCTGCAGGTGTAAATCGCTTGATTTGGCTGATAACAGTGAAAATACAGAAAGCAATGATAAGGAATTCAAATACTGTATTCAAGAAAAGACCGTAGGCGATTACAGGGATACCAGCTGCTTTTGCTTCTGCAAAGGTGCTTGGAGCGCCACTAGTGGTTAAAGGGATAAATAAATTGGAAAAGTCTACTCCGCCTAATAATAATCCGATAGGAGGCATCACCACATCGTTTACCAAAGAAGTAACGATTTTACCGAAAGCGGCACCAATAATCACGCCCACAGCTAAATCTACTACATTGCCGCGCATGGCAAAGTCTTTAAAATCTTTCAAAAAGCTCATAGGAACCTCCATTTCAAAATTCATACAATAAAAAGTATACCGTATATTATAATATAGACACATCGAAAAAGATAGATGTAATGGTGTAAAATTAAATAGTTGGATACACGATGTTTATATATACCTTTGGGTATAGCTATTGCTGTCCCTCAAAAATATTTTATAGAAAAAAGCTGTCATACCGTTAGACGTTTAGGTCTAGGGATGACAGCTTTTACAATTAACGATGATGATCAACTTCTTGAATATTTGCATAGTTCCGATATAATTCATTTGGTAATTTTGTAGTAATAATAGAGGCCTTATCAATCGAGGCAAATGTGATAGATGAAATGCGGTCAAATTTGGATGGGTCCGCTAAGATAAAAGCATTATGACATTTCTGTAATGCTTTTTCTTTCACCGCAGCATCGAGAGGATCTTCTGTGGTAAATCCAGATTTAAAACTAATGCCATGAGTGCTAAAGAATCCCTGTGTAAAGTTATAGGATTCTAATTGATTAAGGGCTACACTACCGACGATAGAGGACGAGATGGGATTCACATTGCCACCTAATAAGATGACTTTCAAATGGCGTGATGCCAAATGTGTAGCATGGTGAATGCCGTTAGTTACAAAGGTTGCATTGGTATGCTGTAGATAATGGAGTACCATTTCTGTAGTGCTACCAGCATCGATAAAGATAAAGCCAGAAGGGCTAATTAATTCCGAGGCGGCCAGTGCAATGGATTCCTTCGCATCACGATACATGACGGATTTAGGGAGTGCGTCTATATCCGTTGTAGTATGGTCAATGGTGAGGCTCGCAGCGCCACCGTGGACCTTTTGCAATAAACCTTTGTTGTGGAGATAGGCTAAATCTCTGCGTATTGTAGGCGCTGAAGAAGATAAGGCTGTCACCAATTCGTGTACAGTGACCACCCGATTTTGTTTCAAGCGTCTTAGAATCGCAGAATAACGTTCTTCAGGAAGCATAGTAAAATCACCTCCAATTTATGATTAACCTAATATTGCTTAGGAAAACGTACCTATTATTTTTCCTATATTCATGGTAATATAAATGGCAAATAAATTATAGTCATCGATGGCTGATTTCATCGAAATGTATAAAAGTATAGGCTATATTTTGCGATAAATTAAGAATCCACTGTATGGGAATAGGAATTGTACAACGCAGATAAGGAGATAGGTATGAAAATAACAAAAATGCACGGCTTAGGAAATGATTTTATTGTCTTTTTTGATGATGGCACCAGTCAATTCGATGTAACGACGATGGCACAACGCCTTTGTGATCGTCACACGGGAATCGGTGCTGACGGACTTGTCATTGTCATGCCTTCCGAGGTAGCGGATGTGCGCATGCGCATCATCAATTCTGATGGCAGTGAAGCGGAAATGTGCGGCAATGGCATTCGTTGCTTTGCAAAGTATGCGTACGACCGCAAGATTATTGATACAGAGGTATTCACCGTAGAAACCTTGGCGGGCATTATGACGCCAACGATTATTGCCGAAAATGGTGTGGCTAAACTGGTGAAAGTCAACATGGGTAAACCGGCGTTCTCGGCGAAGGACATTCCTATGGACATAGCATCGGACAAAGTCATAGATTATACTATTGATGTAGATGGCACATCCTATGTAGTGAGTTCCGTTTTGTTAGGGGTACCGCATACAGAGGTATTTGTGGACGATGTGACAACAGTTCCGTTGACGGTATTAGGGCCGAAGATTGAAAAACATCCACTCTTCCCGAAAGGAACGAATGTAAACTTTGTACAAGTGGTGGACGAGAACACTGTGAAAGTCCGCACGTGGGAGCGCGGTGCAGGAGCCACATTAGCTTGTGGCACAGGGTCTTGCTCTAGCGCTGTTATGGCGCATGAAAAAGGACTAACAGGCCGTTCTGTAGATGTGGAATTATACCTAGGCACCTTGCATATTGATTATGATGAAGATGGAACTGTATATATGACGGGACCGGCTACAGAAGTGTTTAGCTTGGACTTAGATGAGGTTATGTGTTAGATAGAGGCTAACATGTACGGATATATATGAAGTGTAAGCACCTAAACTATATAAACAACTAAGCTACTCTAGCATCTCGATGCGAAGGTAGCAATACAATGCGCTTCAAATATAAAAGAGGAAAGTTGATTAAATGGCATCAACTTTCCTCTTTTAGTTTGTGCATTATGCATTAGTTTTGATCTGAATCTTCTTGCCGAATTTTTTCACAAATGCCGTAATAGTAGTGGCTTTCAGTGTATCCACTGTAATGATCAATCCGTCTACATTCGGTGTCGGTGTCACGGCTAGGATAGTTCCTTGCGGTTCTAATTGGCGATACAAATAGGCTGCATCGGTTTGCAAGTTGTCGAAGTCTCCTAGGCTGTACGTCCCAGTAGTGATGATGTGATGATCTAAGAAATGTTTGTCTTGTATATAGGCTGTTTCTGCGGTGATGGCTTTCACATCCTTAGAAGAAATGAAAGAAATCACTAATTTCCCATCGCGCCAGAACATAGCTCCTCGATTGTGGAAGTCGTAGGTTTCACCAAATGTTTTCTTAATCAATGCCCGTGCTGTTTCCTCCATTTGTTGCTGTTGGATCGTGTTTTGAATCATAGCAGCCTCTTTGGAGAACAGCAAGCGATAGGTAATTTCTGCAGCCTCTGCACGAGTGATATATTTTTCTGGATTGAACAAGCCAGTGGTGCTGTAGTTGATAAACCCAAAGAGGGCTAGTTCTCGTACCGATGATTGAGCCCATGGAGCGATGAATTTTTGGTCGCTGAAGTGGATACCATCAAGGGCAGTGGGATCTTCTGTGCGATATCCTTGGTAATGTAAAAACTTATTAGCCACCACTGCAAACTCTTGGCGTGACATATATTGCTCAGGGCGATAGGTATTGTCGCCGTAACCACTGATAATATTCGCTCTGGCTACACTTTCAATAGCAAGAGAAGACCAACGGTCAGAGGTGATATCTGAAAAGGAACTAGCCAGCATGATGGATGGCGTTTCCCCAAGCATGTTGCTAAATAAGGAGGCAGCCTCTTCCCTAGATAAGGGATCGTTGGGCTTGAAAGTACCATTGTGGTATCCGCTCATGAACCCTTCTTTCGTCATTTTTGTAATCGATTCATAGGCCCAAAACTGACGGGGTACATCGGTAAAGTGATATTTTTGAACCCGATCAAAGGTAGGAATCGGGTTTGGTTGTGAATAGGTGTAGGTGCTAGGTCCAGACACGGTCGTTGTAGATGCTGCATTAACGGCCTGCGCATGGACAAACAATGCGGGCACGAGGGTAAGTAATAGTGCTGTCGATATACGTTTCATAGTATGCCTCCAAGAGGGAAAACGGAATTATTTTATATTACGTCTATCATACCATATTTGAAAGATTGACTCCATGCGAAAAGAGTGATATTTGTCAATGAAATGCCTCTGGCGTAGGTTGATTTGTATAGGAATAGTTATCTCTATCATGAGTTTTTGTTATACTACTAATTTTAAGTGGGAATTAAAGCAGAAAGAGACAAGTGTATTTTACTAGAAGAAATAGGGTGCATTAAAATACATAAAAATTATGCAATCCTTGATGCTATTAGGGTTGATAAGAGTAGGGAAAACATGTGATTTTTGGTACAATTGAGCAGATTGATAATGACTAGCAAAAAGGTATAAAAATGGCTTCTTGCTAATATTGCAAGTCTTTTGTAATTCCTGAAAATTTACTATATAAT
Organism: uncultured Veillonella sp.; assembly: GCA_963518725.1. Taxonomy (GTDB): domain Bacteria; phylum Bacillota; class Negativicutes; order Veillonellales; family Veillonellaceae; genus F0422. Next base: position 31,845 of record CAUQLO010000001.1, read on the forward strand.
GAAATCATCGGAAACTATTTAGGGTCTTGAATTCTATTTAGTACATAGATGGAAATGATTGATGCATTTTGCCAATCAAGTGATAGTAGTTTACTTTAAAGTTGAGGATGTGAAGAAATGAAAATTCATTTATTTCAACAATGTTTGATTGATATGTTCTACCCTCATGTAGGCATGGCAGGTGTAAAGGTTCTAGAAAACCTTGGCTGTGAATTAACAGTTCCTAAAAAGCAAGTGTGCTGTGGTCAGATGTTTGTTAACTCTGGTTACAATGAAGCTGCTAAAGGCGCTATTAAGAACACAATTGAACAATTCGAAAATGCTGACTATGTAGTGAGCATGTCCGGCTCTTGTGCTTTCGCAATTCGCGATGAATATCATCATATTTTGAAAGATGAACCAGAATGGTTAGCACGAGCTGAAAGATTGAGCTCTAAAATTTATGAGTTCACACAATTCATCGTAGACGTATTAGGGGTAACTGATGTGGGTGCTCGCTTTAACGATAAAGTGACATACCATAAATCTTGCCACGTAACACGTTTGATGGGAATCAAAGAACAACCAATGAAATTGTTAGCAGGTATTCAAGGTTTAGAATACTTACCATTGCATCGCGCTGAGCGTTGTTGTGGATTTGGTGGTACTTTCACAGTAAAAAATCCTGAAATTTCCGCTGTTATGACAAAAGAAAAAGCATTGAACATTGCTGATTCTGGTGCTAACATTGTAGCAGGTTCTGACATGGCTTGCTTGATGAATATTGAAGGTATGTTAGATCGACTTTACAAAGAAGGCGAAATTGATCGCCATATCCGTGTAATGCACATAGCGGAATTGTTGAATAGTCGATAGGAGGAGTCACCATGAGTAATATTATGTACGATAAACGCTCGTTTAAGACACGCGTTAATGATGTGCTTGCTAATGACTTCAAAGTAAAAGCCATTCATACAGCACAGGATGTATTCTATGAAAAACGTAAAGCTGTTGTAGATCAAGTAGCAGAATGGGAAGACTTCCGTAATGAATCTGCTGATTTGCGTGACCATGTATTGGCTAATTTGGATTACTATTTAAATAAATTTGCTGAAAATGCTGAAAAAGCTGGTGCTCATGTGCACTTTGCAGCGGATGATAAAGAAGCAACAGCAATTTGCATGGAAGTACTTCGTGCAAAAGAAGCAAAAATGGTTGTTAAATCCAAAACTATGGTATCTGAAGAAATCGGATTAAACCACGAATTAATTAAAGCAGGTATCGAAGTAAACGAAACTGACTTGGCAGAATTCATTTTGCAAACAGCTGACTTTGATCCTCCATCCCATATCGTAGTACCTGCATTGCATTTTGAACGTAATCGTATTCGTGATACATTTGCGAAAAAATTAGGTTATGAAGGTACTGAAAACCCAGAAGAAATGACTCGTTTCGTACGTCGCTATATCCGCGATCGTTTCTTGCGTGCTGATGTAGGTTTCACTGGTTGTAACTTTGGGGTAGCTGAAACTGGTACTATCACTATCGTATCTAACGAAGGTAATGGTCGTATGGCGAGCTCCATGCCTAAAACGCAAATTGCATTGATGGGTATGGAACGTTTGGTGCCAGACTTTGCATCTTTGGACGTCATGATGGAAATGTTGATTCGTTCCTCTGTAGGTGCTAAAATTTCCAACTACTTCTCCATGATCACAGGCCCTGCTCGTGAGGGAGAAGCAGATGGTCCAGAAGAATTACACATTATCATCATTGATAACCGCCGTTCTGGTATTTTAGGTGGCGATTTTGAAGAAATGTTACGTTGTATCCGTTGTGGTGCATGTATGAATATTTGCCCTGTATATCGTCACATTACAGGTCATGGCTATGGCTCTATCTATCCAGGTCCAATGGGTGCTGTATTAACTCCACTATTGGTTGGTTATGAAGAAGCTGGCGATCTTCCTTACGCGTCCACATTGTGTGGCGAATGTTGGGAACACTGCCCAGTTAAGATTCCATTGCATGAATTATTATTGAAACATCGTCAAGTCATTGCTGATAAATTACAAATGCGTCCAGCTATCGAACGCAGTATCTTCCACACAGTGGCAGGTGTATTTGCAAACTCCTTCTTGTTCGATATGGGTACTAAAATGGGTGCTATCGGCATGAAATTAATGAGTAATAATGGCCATATGGCAGATTGGACAAAAGTATTACCAGTAGTTGGTGGCTGGGTGAAAGCAAAAGACATGGGCTTGCTCAAAATGAGTAAATTCCGTGATGAATATGCAAAACACGTGGCACAAAAGGGAAAGGAAAAATAAAATGGATCAAGCAAAAAAACAAGCCTTTTTAGGTCGCCTATCTCGTGCGTTAGGCCGTGACTCAATTCCTACATCTGTAACTCCTTTTGATTTTTCAAAAGGACCTCAAGAGACTATGTATTCTGACCTTAGCCATGAGCAAGTAATAGAGATGTTTAAAACAGAAGCAGAACGCTTAGGTACTAAACTTATCGAAGTAGAAGAGTCTCAACTAGCTCAAGCATTAGTGGATGAAATCGTTGCTCGTGGTGGCGGCAGCGTTGTGTATCCTAAATCTGCAGAAGTAGAAAACTATGGATTAGAAGCTGCTTTCAAACAATTAGGAGAAGACCAAGCAACATTCTATCAATGGGACGCTACGAAAGGTCGTGAAGCGAACATCAATGTGGCGAAGGATTCTAACATTGGTATTACATTCCCAATCTTGGGTATTGCAGAAACAGCGACTGTTATTCAACCAAGTACAGAAGAATCTGGTCGTTCCCTAGGTTTATTGCCATTGACTCATATCTCTGTGTTACGTACTAAAAATATTCATCCACGCATGACACAAACTATGGCAGAATTAGCAAAGATTTATCGTAATGATCCAGCTAAGTTCCCTACCAATGTAGTTCATATTTCTGGTCCATCCAATACTGCAGATATCGAGTTAGTTCGTGTCGTTGGTGTACATGGTCCAATCAATGTAACTTTCATCTTAGTAAAATAAGAATGATAACTTGATACAATACATTTAATATAGGGTAGTTGATAGGTATGTCAGCTATCCTATATTTTTGCTCTAAAGGCTTTTTGGGGGCTTTGTTAAGTATCGGTGCCAGCAAGTAAGCCTGTATGCTAAATGTGGGTTTATCCGTATAGGAAGAGATATCATATTTGACAAAGGACCTTTTTTTCGTATACTTAAAGATGATATATTCACAAGTTAAGCTCTATAGCTGTAATAGAATTTAATCGTATGTGAGCTAGCAGTTATATACTGTAAGTTAGTGATAGTAATATTATCGCATGGAAGGAGTAATATATGTTATTAGCAGAAGGAAAAGTTGCCACAGCGACGGCGGCAGGCGCTGAAAAAGTGGCAGAGCATGTAGAACAAAGTATTTCTTTTGTAGAGCACATGCAATCCGTATTGCTGGAATATTTGCCAAGCATTATGTTGGCCATCATCGTGTTAATAGTAGGGCGTTATATTGCTCTATTCGCCAGACGTGTATCAGTGCAGTTGATGAGTCGTACCGGTTATGATCAAACGGTGCGCAGCTTTGCGTCTCAAATTATTTACTATACGATTTTGTCCGTAGTGGTGTTGTCAGCCTTGTCCGTAGTAGGGTTCCCGACAAATAACTTCTTGGCTGCTTTTGGTGCCTTCGGTATTGCCATTGGTTTAGCGTTGCAAAATAATATGTCCAACTTAGCATCGGGCTTAATTATCTTGGCTTTCAAACCCTTTAAAGCAGGAGATTGGATTTCTGTCAATGGTGTAGAAGGTTCTGTGAAAGCCATCCATCTCATTAACACAGCCATTGCTACCAAAGAAAATCGTATTGTATTTATTCCAAACTCTGCCATTACATCCAATAACTTGATGAACAGTAACTATGAGCAAACACGGTATATTACATTTGTGTTTGGTATTAACTATAATGCAGATCATCACCGTGCCATTGAGATTATCAAAGAAATTCTTGTGAGCACAGGTAAAGTTCATAATATGGATACCTTAGAAATAGGTATCAAAGAATTTGCCGATAGTTCTGTGAATATTGTGGCCTATCCTTTAATTAACGCCAGCGATTATAGAGAGGTTTATTATGGTGTTATGTCCGATGTGAAAGATCGCTTTGATGCAGAAGGCATCGACATTCCCTATCCACAACGTGTGGTACATATGGCCAACTAATCGCATAGGGCAATGCTATACTGTACCTATAAGAGACATTGGTCAAACGAATATCCTGAGGCAATACTATTTCGCACGTATAATGTGTGGTGCCTATGGTAAAATAATTTTCTAGGATATAGGTATAGTTGTTTTCAATGAAAGGGAAAAGAACCTATGAATGGAAATATATATGAGTCTATGAAAGCTGCCATTATTGAACTGGTCACAGTAGCCAAACTGGAAAAAGGCAAGTTGCTCGTGGTGGGGTGCTCTACCAGCGAAGTGCGAGGGGGTCATATTGGTAAGGATTCCTCTCTATCTGTGGCATCGGAGTTGTTTAAAGCGCTCTCAGTAGTACAACATGAGTATAGATTTGACATAGCTATCCAATGTTGCGAACATCTCAATCGTGCATTGGTGATGGAACGTCATGCCGCATTGGTGCGAGGTTATGAAGAGGTGAATGTAGTGCCTGTACAACATGCGGGTGGCTCCATGGCAACCACAGCCTATGCAATGTGGTCGGATCCTGTGGTGGTAGAGCATGTAAAAGCTGATGCCGGTATCGACATTGGAGATACTTTCATTGGCATGCATTTAAAACATGTGGCAGTGCCCGTGCGTCTACAGGTGAAAGAAATTGGCGGAGCTCATGTGACAGCGGCTCGTGTGCGTCCTAAATTTGTAGGCGGTGAACGAGCACAGTATAATGAGGCATTAAAGTAAGAACAGTGAGGTAATTGTGGAATTTTATACCTATGCTTATGTGGTGCAACGTGGTGAGTTTACGACCCTGTTGCAATATATTGTGACATCTATTTTGCTAGTAGCCTTACTAGTAGTGGGTGTAAAAGTTATGTATAATCGCTTTGATACCAAGTTCCGTGACTTAGGAATTATCATTGTATTAGGGCTTGTGTTTTTGTTGGGCTTGCAGGTCAATGATTACACTCGAGATATGGACAGTGCAGAAGAATCGAACTACATGGTACAATTCTTGAATAGCTTAAGTGAACGTGCAGATGTGCCCAAAGATAAGATTCGTGTCAACACATTGCGGGTACAGGATCGCATGATTGTCAATATTGAGGAAGCCTATTTTGAGGTGACTTTCACCATGAATAAGGATGGCTATTCCTTGCGACCTGTGGAGATGATCAACAGCAATCCTAAGGTAATAGATGTGAAGAAGGACGGGCGATAATATGTTAACAGGATATACATTAGTATTTATCAAATTAACTCTTGGTATCTTAGCCCTAATTTTACAAATGAACTTGATGGGCAAGGGCAATTTGGCACCAAACTCAGCGTTGGACCAAGTGCAAAATTACGTCCTAGGGGGTATCATTGGTGCTGTTATCTACAGTGAAAGTATCGGCATCTTGCAATTCTTTCTAGTCCTCATCGCTTGGACTATCGTGGTGATGGGGCTGCGCTTTCTTAGCGCTCATGTACGATGGATTAAGAGCCTCATTGATGGGCGTCCAAGTATTGTCATTGATCGGGGACAGATTCGCGTGGGTGAATGTTTAAAGCGAGGCCTTCGCGGTAGTGATTTGCAGTTGAAACTTCGCAGCGCAGGTGTGACCCTCGTCAGTGATGTGCGCCGTGCGGTGCTTGAACAGAATGGTCAATTGACGCTAGTCATGAATGGTGACGAGTTAATCCGGTACCCTGTGATTGTAGATGGCGTTGTAGATCCAGATATTCTAGATTTAGTCGATAAAGATATGGCTTGGCTGGAAGAAGAAGTGCGAGACCAGGGATATTCTATCAGAGATATTTATGTGGGAGAATACTCCAAGGGGAATCTTATTCTGCATCCTTATGAAGTGCGCAGAGGATAATACCATTGTATTTTAGGATAGAATGGTGTATACTTGGAGTAGAAAGATATAAGAAGTTAGAGCATTCTTTCATAAGCTCAAAAAAAGGACGGTGGCAGCCGTCCTTTTTTCTTTCTATTTTCTATTCTTGTAATACTTCAGAATTGCATACGTTAAGAAATTAACAATCAATCCTTGCAGAATAGGGGTCAGAAAGTGACCAGATAATAATGAAGTTAGAGCCTCGCACATAAACTCACCTCCTTTCATTTAAAGAGGGTACTTAAAGTATAGCACATTTTGTGATAGAAAGGGGGTATAAAGTCTTGAATAGAAAGGGAAAAACATGTATAATAATAGGGTAATAGCATTGGAATATGGCAGTTCTATGGGGCTTGTGCAAGGAGAGCCTGTGAACCATGTCAGGCCTTGATTGGAGCAGCATTAAGCGGTAACTCTCTTGTGCCACGAGGAAACCTATAGGGCTGTCAGATTCGAGTGCTATAGTAAAAGCAGCTAGCTTAGCTGCTTTTTTTCATATCTTAGAGAAAGGGGGAACTATGAGTTATTTAGCCTTATATAGACGATGGAGACCAAAGCAATTTACAGATGTTGTGGGACAACACCATGTATCGGATACATTGCAACGAGCCATTCGAGAAGATAAAGTGGCCCATGCCTATTTATTTGCTGGTCCTAGAGGGACGGGTAAAACGAGTATGGCGAAGATATTTGCACGTGCTATTAACTGTGAACAAGGACCTACGGATACACCTTGTGGTGTTTGTGAATCATGCCAACAAATGTTGCAAGGACAAGCCTTAGATGTTATCGAAATCGATGCGGCATCCAATCGTGGTATCGACGAAGTGCGTGCTTTGCGAGAACAGGTGAACTTCTTACCTGTAGTAGGTCATAAAAAAGTGTTCATCATTGATGAAGCTCACATGTTGACGAATGAAGCCTGGAATGCGCTGTTGAAAACTATCGAAGAACCGCCCAAACATGTGATGTTTATCTTTGCCACCACGGAATCGGAAAAATTACCGGTTACCATCTTATCTCGATGCCAACGCTATACATTCCGCCGTATCACAGCGAAAGATATTACGGCCCATTTATTGCATATTGCCGAGCTCAGCGATATATCGCTAGACCCAGCGGCGGCGCAGGTCATTGCAGTCCACGCCGATGGGGGCTTGCGAGATGCGTTGAGTATCTTGGACCAATGTTCAGGCATGACATCGGAGACCATCACGGCGCCACTAGTAGAAACCATGATTGGCTTGGTGAGTAAATCTTGGGTATTAGATATGGTGGATATACTGAAAGCTGGTAATGGTGCAGCTTTGTTGCAAGCTGTGGATGAAGCCTTACAAATGGGGCGGGATGCACGGCAAATTGTAACGGCTTTAGTAGAACATTTGCGAGCTATGATCGTAGCAAAAGTATTGCCCGATGCAGAAGAATTGTTGGCTTACGACACCCATAAAGAGCGGTTGTTAGAGCAAACTAATGCGGTGGCAATAGAAGAGATTGGGCGATATATCAATGTGCTACAAGCGGTGCAGAATAACGCCAAACAAGTGGAGAACCCTCGTGTCATAGTAGAAATGGGATTACTTTCACTACTGCAATTAGGGGGCGGGTCCTATCAAACTTTGGAAGGCCGATTAACGACGGTAGAGCGCTTTGTAAATCGCCAAGAAGATGTATTGCTCCATAAACTTTCAGAGTGGGCAGAACAACGACCAGTGGCACCCGTAGCGGAAACGATGGCACAACCAGAATACACATCGACGGTAGGCGCCACAGTAGACGTCATCGGCGATGATAGGGGTCCGATTCCAGACATCATGGAAGACATGCCTACAAAACAGGCGTTTTCTGCGATACCGACGGCACCGTCGGGGCAAGCGCAAACAGGTACAACAGAGGCATCCAAAGGTATGCGCTTAGGACCGTCAGCAAAGCAAACATTGCCACCTACGGTGAAGCAAATGTTGCCACCGCCGGGCAAACAAATGACACCACCTTCGGTGAAACAACCGTTGCCACCGCCTAAAGCGGGGGCAGGGTTAAGCCTAGGGGCAACTGTGAAAACCAAGGCCCCATCGCAAGAGGTACAAGTGGGACAAAACATCGTGAACCCTCATGAATATAGCACGATTTTTGCAAACGTGATAAAATGGTTGAGAGGTCATAATTGTGGGTTATTACAGGCTATGTACCAACAAGGCAAGCTCGTCTATTTAGACCAAGAGCGGGCTGTATTGGTGTTTTCCACAGCCGTGGCAGTGCCTATTTTGACCCAACCACGTCATATGCAGGATGGTAGCAGAGCCTTTCAACAGGTAGCGGGTCATGCAGTGACGGTGGAACCGATGGATAAGAATGATCCACGGGTGCAAGCCTATGTGAAAGCGGCCACTGATGGCACAGCACAACCGGCACAGGCTACGAGCAAGCCTGTCACACCAACGGCACAGGTAACACAAACACCTGTCACACCGCCGGTACAGGCAACACAAACACCTGTCACCCCGGCGGTGAAAGAATCTGCTCCGCAGGCGATGGCTAGTGTGGTGTCACCGATGGCGGAGGTTCCTGTAGCGACAATGCCTGTAGAGGAAAAACAACCAGTTGTGGAGCCTGTAAAAAAAGCTCCGACTACAGAGGAAACAGGCGTTCAAAAACCGCAGTATGTAGAAACTGCGGAGCCCGTAAAACGATCGAAAAAGGGCGCTGGCAGCGCCCCTACCAATGCGGAAGGCATCGTTGATGATTTTCTCACAGTCTATGAGAATCCAGAAGCGGTATTAAACCCCTATTATGAAGAGGAAACAGCAGGACACGGAGGGACAGATATACAAAAGTTACCAAAGTGGAACTCTGCAGAGGCTAGTGATGAGGAAAAAGAAGATTCACTCATTTATGATGCATTACAACACATGGAAGCCCATGGGTATGATATTTATGTAGAAGAAGTAGACGAAACGTCTAAGGATTAAAAGGAGGTTCACTATGTTTGGTGGCGGTAATATGCAAGGTATGTTGAAAAAAATGCAAAAAATGCAAAAAGATATGGCGAAAGCACAAGAAGAGATTAAAAACTCTGTAGTGGAAGCATCCATCGGTGGCGGTGCCGTATCTGTAACAATGAATGGGGAGCAAGAAGTATTGTCCATTAAAATTGCTCCAGCAGCGGTAGATCCTGACGATGTAGAAGCGTTGGAAGATTTAATCGTGGCAGCAGTTAACGAAGCGAATCGCAAAGCAAAAGAAGTGGCAGAACAAAAATTAGGGGCTGTAACAGGTAACTTGAAAATTCCTGGAATGCCAGGTATGTTCTAATATGACGAATCCTTTAGAACGATTAGTAGAAGAATTGCGCCGACTCCCAGGAGTGGGCGCTAAGTCAGCGAGACGGTTGGCATATCATTTAATTGAAGCGGAGCAAGACGACGTACAGCGCTTGGTGGAGACAATTTTAGCGGCGAAAGAGGCGACCCATCGTTGTTCCCAATGCTTTAATCTATCTTCTCAAGATCCATGCGAGTTCTGCGCTAGCTCGAAACGAGATCGGTCTATGATCTGCGTAGTAGAAACATCTCGCGACGTCATTGCCATTGAGCGAAGCGGTGATTATAAAGGCTTATACCATGTATTAGAAGGGGCTTTGTCCCCTATCGATGGGGTAGGCGTAGAAGATATTCGCTTGAAAGAGCTAATGCTGCGCTTACAAGATGACACGGTACAAGAGGTGATTATCGCCACGGACCCAGATGTAGAAGGGGAAGCGACGGCCTTATACATTGCTCGTTTATTGCAACCAACGGGCATCAAGGTGACGCGCATTGCTCGTGGTATTCCAGTGGGCGGAGATATTGAATATGCCGATGAAGTGACCTTGAGTGGTGCTGTCTTGCATCGTCAAGAAATGAGGTAATAATGGACTATCTAGTACAGGCTGTGGTGGCTGTTGTTGTGGCGTGGACGATTATCAAGGTGGCTTGGTTTACAGTCAAACGAGTGGCAACCAACATCTTCCTTGGCATGATTACCTATGCCATTGTGACAGAAGTATTCCATGTATCCATGGATATGAATATTATGCTGTGGGCTCTAACAGCCGTGTTGGGCCCTGTACCAGTGTTGGGCTTAGCCTACTTTCACTGGTAAGAAAAGGAGCAACTATGCAAGCAAAGGAACGAACTGTTGTATTGAATGAAGCACAACAACAAGTTGTGAATGAATTGGATCGAAATATTGTATTGCTAGCATCTGCAGGAACGGGAAAAACAAATACATTGTCCTACCGAGTGGCGCATATCATTCAATCGGAGCGCGCCAAAGCGGAGGAAATTCTATGTTTAACATTCACAAATAAGGCTTGTCGTGAAATGAAAGAACGAGTAATTTCCATCGTAGGGGACGAGGCACAAGCTGTGAAAGTCGCAACATTTCACAGCTTTTGTTATACCATTTTGAAAGAAGAGGCGAAATTACAAGAAGATTTATTTCGAGATTTTTTGATTATCGATGAAGAAGATGCAGCGACATTGATTCGGGATGCCTGGTCACCACTGGTGACACAATATTATGAAGAAACTAAAAGAAAAGTGAAGCTAGATACTCGGACGATGCAACCGATCATTAATATGGTGAAAGAATATCGCTCTGTATATGGTTGCTACTCCTCTGATTTAATAGACGATTATCGAGAGATATTGCGACGCATGCAGTCAGATAAAGCCTTGTGGAAAGGTATTAAGTGGGATCGTACTGATACCTATGGGGGAGAAAACTTTTTTATGGCGAAGGGTGTCGATCTCTTGCTAGCTTATGATAAAAAATTGCGCGAACTGAATGGGTTAGACTTTGTAGATTTGATTACAAGAGTGCACCAAATATTCCAACAGTATCCTGACACAGCTGAACGATGGCGGAATAAGTATAGCTACATCGCTGTAGATGAAATGCAGGATACGAGCGAGCTAGAATATGACATATTGAATACTATCTGGAAGGGAAACCATATTTTGCTATGCGGTGATTACTTTCAAACCATATATGAATGGCGCGGATCGAATCCGATGAAATTGCTAGAACGATTTGGACAGGACTATGATCCAATTGGTATCGTTTTTAATGAAAATTATCGGTCGAATCAAACCTTGTTCAAAGCGTCATTCGCAGTTTTACAAGATATGTTCCCAGAATTAGTGCAAAAGTTGTACCAAGAGGAGCCTCGCTCTGTATCGAAGGCAGATGGGGAACCGATTAAACTCTATGCGGCGTATGGGGGACAAGAAGAGGCAGAGTATATATATCGTGAGATTCAACGAATACGGAGTGAGGATGAAACGGCGTCCATTGCAGTGTTAGTGCGCGCTAATTTTCAAGCGAAGTATTTGAGTGAAGATTTAAAGCGACTGAATACAAGAGTGCCAAGGGACAAACAGGTGGAGTTTATCTTAGTGGATGACTTTAAATTTTTCCGGCGAAAAGAAGTGAAGGATGTATTGGCATTTTTCAAATGTTTAGTGAACCCATGGGATGTGATGAGTGCTAAACGTATTATAAAACACTTTATACGAGGTGTAGGTGAGGCGAAGGTTAAAGAGCTAGAAAGTGCAGAAGTGCGCAAAACAGGCTTGCGTTTAACGGACTTTTTAAGCATGAAGATTTTTGAGCAAGAGCCATACGAGCAACTGCAACAAGGGTTAGCAGCGAAGGATGTGGTGGTGTTCGACGTAGAAACTACTGGCACTGATATCATGACGGCTCGTATCGTACAAATGGCGGCTATACGCATTGACGAAGCTGGCAATGAGATTGAAAAGTTCGAAGAGTTCATCAATCCTGGTGTGCCTGTAGGTGATTCAGAGAATACCCACCATTTTAGCGATACCTATCTCCAAGAACATGGCCGAGATGCGACGACGGTGCTAGAGGAGTTTAGACAATTTGCGGAAGGCTCCATCATTGTAGGACACAATGTGTTGGCCTATGATATGCCTCTATTGGAGCAAGAGTGTAGCCGTCATGAGGTGAAGATGCCAAAGGTACAGGCTGTGTATGATACATTGGATATCTATCGCAGATACTACCCAAACTTGAACAACCATAAACTAGCTACATTGAGTGCGAAATATGCGAAAGGGTTTGAATCTACTCATAATGCATTAGATGATATTAGGGCTACCGGAAAGATATTGATACATGCTATGAAAGAAGATATACTACCAACAAAACGACATCGAATGGCATTTATCAATAAATACCGCTCCCATTTTGCGGAAATCGCTAGTAAACTAGATACATTACGAAGTCAATTAGCAAGTAAAAAGCCGACAGAGGTGTACTCGGATGTGATGAGAAAATTAGGTGTGTTGAAAGCATATCCTGGTACGGACACCAAAGAGGGCCAACAAAGCATGAAACATTTTAATGTGCTCTATGACATTATGGAAGAGGTACAAACAGAACATCCAGAGTATGTCGGTAGAGACGGAGTCAATGCTATATTGGAACTATCCGCCCTTCACTCAGGAGATGGTTTGTTTAGACTGAAATCAGAAACAGGCATTCCTATCATTACCGTCCATCAAGCCAAAGGTAGTGAGTTTGATTACGTCTTTATTGCTAGTGCTCAGGAGGGGGGATTTCCTATACGGCATGCGATAGAAGCGGATAACTTAGACGAAGAGCAACGTATATTTTATGTAGCCTTAACACGGGCAAAAGAGCATTTGACGATTACCTATACATGGGGAAGAGGACAAAAGCCAAGTCGTTTCCTTTCGTCGATTCCAAAAGAGTATATACGCCGGATTCGCTAAGTAATGTATACCGCATCATTTCAATCTATGCTATAATAAATTGTAAATAGCTTTTTACGAAAGTGTTATAATCTAATGGAGGCAATTCATATGGGAACCAATGTAGCAACAAGTATGGTAATTGGCACACAGTGGGGTGACGAAGGTAAAGGTAAAATCGTTGATTATTTATCTGAGCGCGCTGATGTGGTTGTTCGTAGCCAAGGTGGTAATAATGCAGGGCATACAGTGGTGGTAGACGGCAAGTCTTTCGCATTACGTTTATTGCCTAGCGGTATTTTATACGATGATAAAATGAATATCATCAGCACTGGTGTAGTAGTCGATCCAAAGGTATTGTTGGAAGAAATCGCCAACCTTGAAAAAGAAGGTAAAAGCGCAAAATCTTTATGTATCTCTGACCGTGCTCACGTAATCTTACCGTATCATAATCGATTAGATGAAGCGGAAGAATCTGTGAAAGGCGATGCTAAAATCGGTACTACAAAAAATGGTATCGGTCCATGCTATGCAGATAAAGTAAACCGTATCGGTATCCGCATTTGCGATTTAATGGATCCAGCCGTGTTCGAGAAAAAATTAAAATTCAATGTAGAATTGAAAAATAAAATGTTAACAGCTGTGTATGGTTTTGAGCCAGTTAGCTTTGAAGAAATCTTGAAAGACTACTTAGGCTATGCAGAACAGTTGCGTCCATTTGTAAAAGATACAAACTTTGCAGTCATCGATGCTATCAAAGGTGGTAAAAAAGTATTGTTTGAAGGGGCACAAGCAACCATGCTTGACCTTGACCATGGTACGTATCCATTCGTAACAAGCTCTCATCCAGTGGCAGGTGGTGCCTCTGTAGGTGCTGGCGTAGGTCCTAATTATTTGAAAAATATCTTCGGCGTTGTAAAAGCCTACTCCACTCGCGTTGGTGAAGGTCCATTCCCATCTGAATTATTGGATGAAACAGGTGAATATCTTCGTCAAACAGGTCATGAGTTCGGTACGGTAACAGGTCGTTCCCGCCGTTGTGGTTGGTTGGACTTGTCCGTTGTATCCTATGGGGCAGCGTTGAACAGCTTAGATTACTTGGCTATCACTCGCCTAGATATCTTAGATGGCTTGGATGAAGTGAAAATCTGCGTAGGCTACACACGCAATGGTGAACCAGTACAAGGATTCCCAGCAAGCTTAGACGTGTTGGCTGAATGTGAACCTGTGTACGAAACGTTCCCAGGTTGGAAAACAGATATTTCTGGCATTCGCAAGTATGAAGAATTACCAGAAGCGGCTCGCCGTTATGTAGAACGCATTGCAGAAGTAACAGGCGTACAAATCGGTATCGTATCCGTAGGTCCTGGCCGTGATCAAACCATTGATTTAGTCAATGTATTTGCATAATCGCAAGTAACTCAGTAGAGACCCGTTTCGGGTCTCTATTTTATTTATTGGCCTATACCCTACGTATTGCTTAGGGTAGGATAGATGTATTTGAAAGAAGGAGGTTCCGCCATGAGAAGACTATCCATAGCACTCTCTCAGGAGATAGCAGGATTACTGAAAGAGTATATGACCCATCCCGTAGTAGATGTGGATACTGCCGACTTTACATTGGTATCTGCCATCGTCGTGGGCGATGCCCATGTGAAAGATATGGTTCGCCATACAGCAGTTCTCGACTTTGGTATTCCTTTATTTGTCATTTCCAAAGATCCAGATACCATATATAAGTCCGGGCACTTTATTGTAGATATGACTATGCAACCGCTAGCAAGGTTAGATCCTCTGTACTTTGTAGAAGCTTTAGAAACGGCGGCTAGACGCTATGAATATGATGTGTTGCCGCCATTCTTTCAGGCCTTGTCGATGTATTCCACCAGTGGAAATGCCCAATTTGATTGTCCCGGTCATCAAGGTGGTGAGTTTTTTAAACGTCATCCCGCAGGACGTGCTTTTTATGACTTTTATGGGCAACATTTATTTACCAGCGATTTATGCAATGCAGATGTGAAATTAGGTGACTTGCTCATCCACGAAGGTCCAGCTTATGAGGCACAACTCCATGCGGCCCATGTATTTAATGCGGACAAAACGTATTTTGTGTTGAATGGGACCTCTTCGGCGAATAAAATGGTTCTCAACGCTTTGTTGGCTCCAGGGGATGTGGTGCTCTATGACAGAAATAACCACAAGTCCATCTCTCATGGTGCCTTGGTACAAGCTGGAGCAACACCGATTTACTTAGAGACGGCTCGGAATCCTTTCGGATCTATTGGTGGCATTCTAGACCATTGCTTTGAAGAAACTTTCATTCGGCGCTTATTAGAAGAACGAGCTCCAGAGAAAGCGAAGGAAAAACGTCCCATCCGTTTGGCGGTGATTCAGCTTGGTACCTATGACGGCACCATCTATAACGCACGGCAAGTGGTGGACCGTATTGGGCATTTATGCGATTACATCTTGTTTGATTCTGCTTGGGTAGGATATGAACAATTCATTCCTATGATGAAAGATTGCAGTCCATTACTATTGGAGTTAGGCCCGAATGATCCAGGTATCTTGGTGACCCAATCGGTGCATAAACAACAAGCGGGACTTTCACAGGCCTCGCAAGTGCATAAGAAGGATAGACATATCAAGGGGCAAGAACGGTATGTGAACCATAAACGGATGAACAATGCTTTCATGATGCATGCTTCTACATCGCCATTGTACCCTTTGTTTGCCTCCTTAGATGTGAATGCGAAAATCCATGAAGGCAAGGCAGGGAGAGCCCTTTGGAAATCCTGTGTGGAATTGGGCATTGAAGCACGCAAAGCGGTGCTTACGCGATGTCAGTATCTGCGACCCCTAGTGCCACCGAGGGTAAACGGTAAGCCTTGGGAAGAGGGAGTCACCGCCGATATGGCACAAGATGTAGCCTATTTTGCCTTTTCGCCAGAGGCTAAGTGGCATTCTTTCGAGGGCTATGGAGAGAACCAATACTTCATTGACCCTTGCAAGTTTCAGTTAATTACACCAGGGATTGATGTGGAGACGGGAACCTATGAATCCTTTGGCATACCAGCTACGATTTTGGCGCATTATCTGCGAGAACATCATGTCATTCCAGAGAAATGTGATTTGAATACCATATTATTCTTGCTCACCCCTGCGGAATCAAAGGAAAAGATGGACCAGTTAGTAGACTACTTGGTGCGCTTTGAAGAACTCATCCATAGAGATGCACCTATGGAAGACGTGTTGCCATCTCTGTATTACAAGCAACGCAAGGTTTATGAAGGGTATACGATTCGCCAGCTCTGTCAAGAGATGCATGACTTTTACAAAGAGCGCCATGTGAGCGAACTGCAAAAGAGATTGTTCCTACAGGACTATTTGCCAACCTATGTGAAAACACCTCAGGAAGCGAATTTTGATTTTGTGCGCGGTAAGGGCGAGTTAATTCCCGTAGCAGAGGCAGAGGGGCGCATTGCCTTGGAAGGTGCCTTGCCATATCCACCAGGAGTCATTTGTGTGCAACCAGGGGAGCGCTGGTCTGAAACGGCACGAGAGTATTTCTTGGCCCTAGAAGAAGGGATTAATCAGTTGCCTGGATTTGCGCCTGAGATTCAAGGGGTGTACTTGCAAGACCAAGAGGATGACACCAAGAAGGCCTTTGCCTATGTCTTGAAAGAGTGAAGTCTTTAGTCATATATTGGATGATATAACTTTATAAAATAGTATGATATATATAGAAACGGTGTGTGATACTTGTATGATAGGCCGTTTTTATATATACTTGTATATGAATGCAGTCAACTATTTCATAGCGTGTAGACCGTACGCGATGCCTATAGGCTATAAAATAGTTAAGAAAAAGGATGTCTAATTGCATGTGCAGAAGATTGAGCATAGGCTCATTGGACAGACAGAACAGATAAAATAGATAAAACGCATAAAATAGATAGGAGTGTATATGTTAATTCAAGATAAACATGCAGTGGAGCAACGACTGTTATGGCAATCTGCCATACTCATGTCCCTTGTGGCCATTGGGGGCACAATTATGGGGGTCTATAGTGGATCCAGTGCCATTTTATTAGACGGTGTAGTGTCGTTCATTGCGGTCATAATTAAAGTGATGATGATCATTACCTCTCGCTTAGTATCCAACGAAACGAGCAAACGCTTTCAGTTTGGCTATTGGCAATTTGAGCCACTGGTGCTCATTGCAGAAGGTAGTTTTACATTGCTCATTGTGAGCTACGCCTTTTTATCCGGTTTGACTGATTTACTCGGAGGCGGTCGGGCTGTTCATGTAGGACCTGCCATTGTGTATGCGACGATTTTCACGATTGCCGATACATGTTATTACTTTTACGTGCATCAAAAAAATAAAAAACTCCAGTCCAATTTGGTCAAGTTTGATAATATTAGTTGGTCCATTGATGCCATGTTGGAAGCGGGGATTTTAATCAGTTTCCTCATTGCTTTTGGATTGGAACATTTTGGCTATGCCGCATGGGCTGTTTATGTGGATCCCATAGTCCTCATTATTCTATCCTTGCAAATGATGCCCTCTGCATTGCGGATCATCATTCCTTCTGTAAAACAGATTATGGGGGTAGCACCGGTTACCTTGCATAACAGAATCCAGTTTATTATGGATTCTTTCATGGAAAAGTATAAATTCAAGGATTATGTGAGCAGTGTGCAAGCCTACGGAAATGTAAAGATGATAGAAATCGATATCTTGATTCCTAAAAACTTTCCGAAACAAACCATCGTGGAATTAGATGAAATTCGCGATGAAATTGACCTTGCTATCGGCGGAGATCCAGCGGAAAAATGGGTGACCATTACCTTCACGTCTACGAAAAAGTGGATGGCAAAGGATTATTTATTAGATGAGGAAGATGACGAATAAGTTTCGTTATGATAAGGAGAGTATTGTGGATTATGTATTGACGATTATGGAAACCTACGGATATACCGCTATGTTTATTTGTATGGTCTTGGAAAATGCGAATATTCCGATTCCTAGTGAGATTGTTCTGGGATTCGCAGGCTATTTAGTGTTCCAAGGTGTATTTGATTTGCACACAGCTATTATTGTAGGTGTGGTAGCAGGCATTGTAGGATCCATTTTATCCTATTGGATGGGCGAATATGGGGGACGACCAGTGCTCATCAAATATGGCAAGTATATTTTATTCAACGAAGATAAATTTGGTATGGCGGAGAAATTATTCAATCGCTATGGGGGAGCGGCTGTGTTTATTGGTCGACTCTTGCCAGGGGTGCGTACGTTTATTTCTTTTCCAGCGGGGGTGGCGAAATATCCTATGACGCCATTTGTGATTTGGACTACATTAGGCACCATTCCATGGACCATATTATTGGTGTGGCTAGGCATGAAATTAGGGGAACATTGGAAAGACCTAATCGAGTATAATCACGAGCTATTGATAGCTATGATTGTAGTATTCGTAGTGATTGCCATTGTGTATGGCATACGATTCTGGAAACGACGCCAATAGTAGGAGATAACTATGAAATTACATCGTTTAACCTATGTAGTATTCCTAGTGTTTCTAGGAGTCTACCTGTTAGGAAACCATTTGTTGCCTGTTACGGATCCGGTGGAATCTAACTATGCGTTAACAGCGAAAGAAATGGTTCTGTCTGGGGATTGGTTATCACCGCAAATTTATGGGCACTATTGGTATGATAAACCCATTATGATCTATTGGTTGCTCAGTCTGTCCTATTCCCTTTTTGGCATTACAGACTTTGCAGCTCGTTTGCCCTCTGCCCTCTTTGGGGCTATGAGTGTAGCCTTTTTGTACCAAGGGGTGCGCACCGTATCAGGAAAACGATTGTCCTCGTTAGGAGCGGCCTTTATTATGGGAACGTCCTTAATTGTTTGGATTATCTCCCATGGGATTATTACAGATATGGTTCTCTTATTTGCTACGGTGGGGACCTTTTACTTTGCCTATCGTGGGTTTACATTCCCTACGCATATGGCCATAGCCTATGGGTTTGCGGGCCTAGGGGTGCTCACAAAAGGACCGGTTGGCTTGGTGCTACCGGGCTTGTTATTCCTCATCTACGCAGGGGTAAAACGGTCTTGGACTTTGGTGAAAGCTTTATTTCCTTGGCAAGGGCTATTGCTCTTTTTGCTAGTCGTTATGCCTTGGTATGGGTATATGTATATGGTCCATGGCATGGATTTTATTAATGGCTTTTTAGGATTACATAATATTACGAGAGCCACCCAGTCGGAACATCCAGAGGTAAACCATTGGTGGTACTATCTGCCAATCTTCTTAGGAGGGTCCTTGCCTTGGACTGGAACGATTCTATACGGTATGTACCGTGGTTGGAAAGAACGAACAGATGCCTATCTATATACGATGGTGTTAGGATGGGGCACCATTTTGTTCTACACATTGATGGCTACGAAGTACCCTACGTATGCACTGATTTCAGTGATTCCGTTCAGTATTCTCGGCATGTGGGGTTTGGAAGCCTTGCAAGAACAGGATGCATCCTATACTAGATGGTGGTGGCTATTAGGACCAACGCTACTATTGTGGTGGGCCTTTGGCATCGCCTCTTTCTGGGCACCATGGGGCTTTTGGTGGATATTACGGGCCTTTGTGGTAGGTGCCACTGTATTTATGGCTGGTTGTTATTGGTATCGGAAACGATGGATGATGCCTTTTGTAGCCGGTGCCGGAACGCTGGTGATCTTGACTATCGTCTTGTTAGAAGGCTTAGTGCCGTTGATGATGTTGCGCTCCTCTGTGCCTTATCATGCACCGGCAGAGAACTTTCACGGGACTGCATACTATTATGGGGATTATGCTACATCCATTCCGTATTACACGGGGGTGGTACCATTGCGCATTTCTCATGGTCTTGTGAAAGTAGCACCTCAAGAGAAACCAAAGACAGACAAAGTAGATGCTCCTAAATCCGAAGGACGTAGTGAAAAGTGGAGTGGCAAAGACGTGATGCCACAAATCAGTGCAGAAGACTTTGTAAGACGAGTACAATCAGGGGAACCGACCTTAGTATTCGTCAATAGAGATGCGGTGAAAGACGTGGAAACGTCGGAAGTAGGTCCGTATTTACATCGTGTCCATGAAAGTGAAAAAGTCGTTGTATTCCGCTCGAACTAGAGGTGTACTATGAAGGTTGAAACATTTATAAAAGGCCTGCAACGGTTTTCGGCGCCTCAAGTCTTTAACCCTTGGCATGACTACGATGAACGATATGATGCTAGCCGGCGAGGAAGCTCTGTTCGGCGCCAACAATTGCAAGCCTATTTAGAAGAGCGCTTACACAAAGCGAAACTCATCATGATTGCTGAGGCCGTGGGGTACCAAGGGGGACGTTTTACAGGTATAGCTATGACCTGTGAACGGATGCTCTTGGGACACCATCCTAGTGTGACACCGGATAGGGTGTTTACAGGGATACTGCCGAAGCGGACCAGTTGTGCAGACAGCGGGTATATTACAAAGCGAATCCAACGTGAGTTAGGGTTTAATGAACCCACCGATTCTGTGGTGTGGAACGCCATTCTAGAGGCGAACATCGATCCCTATGAAGTGGTGTTGTGGAATATTTTTCCTTTTCATCCCTTCAAAGGTGATGATGGGTTGACCAACCGCACACCTACCCAAGATGAGTTGGACCAAGGTTGGACCTATACGAAGCAATTGTTGGGTTTATTTCCGAATACCCATATCTTAGGAATTGGTCAGAAATCTAGTCTCACCTTAGAAGCCTATGGTGTAGAGGTTCAGGCTACCTTGCGACATCCTGCCAACGGAGGCGCTGGTTTGTATAAACAACAATTTCGTGAGTTTGCGAACTCCATAGGATAATGTGTAGCTACCTTGAGGTGCATTGCACGAGTTGACACAGGGTAGATAAATACAGGCGTAGAAACGTAAAACATAAAAAATGAAAGATAGAAGCATAGAAATATTGAAATATAGATGTATGGCTGAATAGATGTATGGCTGAATAGCTGTATAGCTGTATAGATGCATAGATGAGAGGCATTGATGCATACGTAAAGGACCGCTGATTGAGGAAGATCAGCGGTCCTTTTTTGGAAGTTATAATATTTTAAAAGTTATAATGTTTGTAAAACTTGTAGCACATAGTCTAAGTCCTCTAATGTATGAGAGGCTGTGACTGTGAGCCGTAGGCGCCCTGTGTTACGGGGTACCGTTGGAGGTCTAATGGCACTTAATATAATGCCTTTTTCTTCACAATATTGACTGGCCTTTAGAGTGGCCTCATTAGACCCGATAATAATCGGGAAAATAGGTGTCTCATCAGTACTAGGAATCCCCAACTTTGTTAACCCTTCTTGCATATACTTTGTGTTGCGCTGTAATCGGGCGTAGATTGTAGGATCTGAGTCTAAGACTTCCAAAGCACCTAAACTAGCGCCGATATCAGCGGGTGATAAAGCGGTGGCAAAAATGAAAGGGCGACTGTGGTTGATCATGTACTGAATGAGGGTACTGTCTCCACAGACGTAGCCACCGATGGAACCTAGGGCTTTGCTCATGGTGCCTGTAGTGATGATGCGGGGGCTTTCACAGTGAAAGTGATGGGCCGTGCCACGACCGTCGCCAATGACCCCAGTAGCGTGGGCATCATCTACGATGAGAAGGGCATCGTAGCGCTCCGCCAAGTCCAGTAAATCGGGCAGAGGAGCGATGTCGCCATCCATGCTAAAGACCCCGTCGGTGATGATGAAACGCATCGGTGTAGATTGAGCTTGTTGCAATAGGGTCTCCAAGGCCTGCACATCGCTATGTGGATAGACCTGTACGGTAGCGCCACTGAGACGACAACCGTCGATGAGGCTAGCGTGGTTCAGGGCATCGCTAAAAATGATATCCCCTTTGTGGACTAGGGCAGAAATAGTGCCTAAATTTGCCATAAATCCCGCCACGAAAGTCAATGCTGAGGGCGCTTGTTTCCACTGGGCCAACCGTGATTCCAACTCCTGGAAGAGAGGAAAGGACCCCGATGTAAGACGAGCCCCACCAGATCCTGTACCATAGTCTAGAATGGCTTGTCGAGACCGTTCTTGCACATGTGGATGATGAGTCAAACCCAAATAGTTGTTGGACGCCATCATGAGATACTGGGAGCCCTTATAGGCCACATGGGTGGCATCGATGGGATCATAGGTGCGAGGAGCGCGCAACTGCGATTCAGCTTGGCGCTGTGCCAAGGCACTTTCATAGCGGTTATACATACTGACATCCTTTCGTGCTCACCCAAGTAGGGGTGCTACTTAAATACTGAATGAGTTCCTCAAAATTTGTGTGAGGATCTACGAAAAAGGCGCGCCCTCCTATAGCACTGCCGAAGGGTTTCATGGGACTCAATCGATGATAGGTGTGCCCATAGGACACATAGCCTGTTGTGTAGTCTGGGTCGTCGGACCAACAGAGTTCGCCTAGCACATACGGAGATGCCAACACTTTGCTAGCCAGAATGAGAGCCTCTCTAGAATGTACAGAGGAACAACTGTAGCGCTCTAAATGGTGGTGAATATCAGCCTCCACTTCGGCATCCATGCGAGAGACGCGGACCGTTTCAGGATAGATATCACCGGTGCTTGCATTGACTAACCAAGCGCCGCTCACATTGCAGGTGTTTTCTTGTAATTGACTGAAAGCTCTTTCGATGGCTCTGCTCGCTATGTGGGCGTTGGCCAATAGACGAGAGGCCTCTCTGTGAGATGCCTCGATAGAGCTAGATTCGGTGGTGCAAATCATAAGGGCGGGTACTTTCACAACAGAGTCGTCGGGTATCTCATCGATTTGTAAGTTGATGAAATCTGGTTTCCCTTTGCTGTGGTGTAGAGCACGTTGTAAAAATTCTTGTGAAATGCGACACAAGTCCGATTCGGAAACGAGACGTTCTGCACCGGAAATGTGAGAGCCTCCTTGTTCATGGGGACCACCTTGGGCAGACCGCATGCGAATACTGTAGACCATGGGGTTATCCTTTGTTCATGCCATTGGCTATTTTAGCAGGTGCTAATTGTGGCAAACGGCGGAAAATATTCACGAAGATAGGGCTGACGATGACTGTGAAAATCATGCCTGGGATGGCAGCGATGAGCATAGGAATGACCATTTTGCCAAAGGAAAGACCGATGGTAATCCGCGCGATAGCAGAGGCAATAGGACCGGAGATCAAGATGGACCACATATGGTTTTTACCAATCCACAAAATGAAACCAACGATGAGGCGGAACTGCATGGCAATGGCTACATTGAGCAAATTTTGTGTACCCAGTACAAGGCCGATAGCGCTAGACAAACAACCGCAGATGATGTATTTGCGGAACCCAAAGGCTGCACAAATAGCGACAGCGAGAGGGGCGGATAATTGGAATTCTACACCAGGGATGATGTTGGGAATTTTCATACCTCCTAAGATTGTCATCATAGCCGTTAAGATGCCGATTTCCGCAATGGCGCGAATACTTACTGATTTCATAACATACCTCCTAATTGTAAACTTAGATAAACTTTACTTCGTTTACATTATAAGTCTAGATTGCAAGAAGTGCAATATTGAATTGCAAAATTTTACCTTTCATTCGCCCTGCCTTAGTTGCTTAGGAAGGAAATTCTATAGTATAATTAAAGTACTTATTTAGATCGGCTCATGAACCAATAGGGTTCCCAAAACTTTCACAGTAGAAAAGTATATACGGAAGGTATATGCTTTGCTGTGTATGAGAATGTGACATAGATAGTGAGAAAGGTTTCTCACACTGTTTTGCTATACCAATTAAGATAGGAATAGATATCTATTTGTGCTTACATGCCGATACATGCTGAACCATCGTTGATGGGAGTAGATAGTCATGGACTATGGTAGTATGTATAGACAGTACGAACCTAGTCCCGTAGGAGGAAATTTTGAACATACAGGAAGAAAAAACAATGGCGACACCAACTGGTGAAGCAACACAACAAAGACAACGACCAACCACGCGTACGCGCCGTACGACAGGGCAAAATCGTCGACCATCTGTGAAAGCAGAAGGAGAACAACGGGAACGGACACAACGCCCACGCGTGCAAGGTGAAGGGGGAGAACGCCGTCAGGCGAACCGTGGACCACGCAGACCGC
This sequence comes from uncultured Veillonella sp., assembly GCA_963518725.1. Taxonomy (GTDB): domain Bacteria; phylum Bacillota; class Negativicutes; order Veillonellales; family Veillonellaceae; genus F0422. Next base: position 55,885 of record CAUQLO010000001.1, read on the forward strand.
AACGGACACATACAAATGTAGAAAACCATGAACAAACACCACGCCCTCATGTACGAAAAGATAAATTACAAATCATTCCATTAGGTGGATTGGGTGAAATCGGTAAAAATATGACCATCTTCCAATATGGTGATGATATTGTCGTATTAGATGCTGGATTGGCGTTCCCAGAAAATGATATGTTAGGGGTAGACATCGTGATCCCTGACATGACATACTTGATTGAAAATAAAGACAAAGTGCGCGCCGTGGTGATCACTCATGGTCATGAAGACCATATTGGTTCTTTGGCGTACTTACTAAAAGAAGTAAATGTACCTGTGTACGCTACCAACCTTGTGTGTGGCTTAATCGAAGGTAAATTAAAAGAACATCACGTAAAAGCTAAAAAATTGCAAATCGTCAAAGCTGGTGACGAATTTAAAGTGGGATGTTTCAAAGTGGGCTTTATCCAAACGAACCACTCCATTCCAGATGCGTGTGCGATTTTCTTGGAAACACCAGTAGGTACTGTAGTACATACGGGGGACTTCAAGGTGGACCAAACACCAGTGGATGGCAAATTGATGGATGTTCATAAATTTGCTGAACTTGGCAACAAAGGCGTATTAGCCTTGATGTCGGACTCTACGAATGTTGAGAAACCTGGCTTTACACCATCTGAAAGTACTGTAGGACCAGCGATTATGCGCGCCGTAGCAGAAGCAACAGGCCGTGTTATTTTGGCGACTTTTGCATCCAACGTATCTCGTTTGCAACAAGCTATTGATGCAGCGGTGGCTACTAAACGTAAGGTAGTCGTATTAGGCCGTTCCATGGTGAATGTTACAGAAATTGCTCAAGAACGGGGCTACTTAACAGTGCCAGAAGGTATGATTATTGGCGACGATGAAATGAATCGCTATCGTGCTGATGAAATTATGATTTTGACAACTGGATCCCAAGGGGAACCGATGGCGGGCTTGTCTCGTATGTCTACGAACAATCACCGCACTGTAGAGATTACGCCAAATGATACAGTTATCATCTCTGCCACACCAATTCCAGGTAATGAGGCGGCGGTAGGTCGTACGATTGATAACTTGTTGCGTCAAGGGGCTCATGTAGTATATGGTAAAGACCGTGGTATCCACGTATCCGGTCATGGTAGCCAAGAAGATTTGAAAACGATGCTAAACTTAGTGCGTCCTAAATTCTTCATCCCTGTTCACGGTGAATACCGTATGTTGAAAAAACATGGTGAGCTCGCTGTATCTATGGGCATTGTGAAACCTAGCAATGTATTAGTAGGTGACAATGGACAAATCTTTGAGTTTACTACACGAACAGGTCGCTTAGCAGGTCGTGTATCAGCTGGCAAAGTCTTTGTCGATGGCCTAGGCGTAGGTGATGTGGGGAACATTGTGATTCGTGACCGTCAACAATTGGCACAAGAAGGTATGGTGGTTGTAGTCATGGCTATGGATCGTGCATCCGGTACCATCGTAGCAGGTCCAGATATGTTATCTCGTGGTTTCGTCTATGTACGAGATGCAGAAGAATTGTTGAGCGAAGCACAACGTCGTTTAGATGCAACGATCGAAAAATGTGAAATCGAACGCATTAAAGATTGGACTACCATCAAAACTATGGTGCGCGACACATTGGGTAAATTCTTCTATGAAAAAACTCGTCGCCGTCCAATGATTTTGCCAATCATTCAAGACGTATAATAAAAATATGGTATAATAGACATGTGACTCTCGTCATATGTCTATTTCTTTTACTTGGACTATGAGAGGGTCTGTATGGCTACAAATAGTAATATGTAATGGAGTAAATTATGAATTATACAAGTACTCGTTCCGTTGTGGAATCAGGTATTTTAACGGCATTGATGATCGTCTTTGCCATGATTGGACTCAGCGTGCCTATGCTGGGATTCTTTGGTTCCATCTTAGTGCCTATGACCATTGCTGTCGTAGGTGTGCGACACGGCTTTCGGTGGAGTATCTTATCCGTTGTGTCTGCGGTGATTGCTATCGCCTTTTTATTAGGACCTTTAACGGCGCTTATCGAAGGTGGTGTATTTGGGGTCATCGGCATCCTTATTGGTTATGGACTCAGAAAGCAGTGGTCTGTATCTCGACTACTCATCTTCCCTGCCATTGTGCTGATGTTGGCAGTGGTCGTGCAGTTTTGGGCATCTGCGTGGGTGATGAACTTAGATCCAGCACAGATGTGGACGTCCTTAGGCGAACAGTTAGAAGAAACTATGCGTGACATGTATGTGAATCAGGGGCTTTCAGAAGAACAAATCGGAGTGGCCATGGATTCCTTACAAGATCAATTGAGCATTATGAAAAAGGTCTTAGTAGCTGGATTATTCTGCTCAGGCATTGCTATTTCCTATATTATTAACTATCTCACTAGACTTGTGTTAGGTCGCATCGGGACCTATGAGATTCCTGAAATCCCGACTATACAAGGATGGCGCATTCCAGATTGGGCACTCCATATCTTTTTAGTGGGGCTTATTTCTTATTTTGTAAAACAATATGTACCATTCCTAGAATATATAGGCTATAATTTGATGTATTTAGGTGGTATAATGCTATTTATACGAGGTATTTCTTGTATTTGGCGTATTAGTAAAAGTTACACCTCATCTCGCCTAGTGCGTTGGATTGTACTGGCTATCTTTATAGCCATGTCGCAATCGGCGGCCATTTTTGGAGCTCTTGATATATTGTTGCATTTAGAGGGCCGGTGGAAACGGCGAAGTGAGTAGAAACAGAGGAGGTAGTATGAGGATACAAACTGAATATAGTTCTGTTGAAATAACTGCTGCTGTTCTGATTTTTATATTATTGGCTATTATTGCCTATCTGAACTGGCAGTTAGCTATGTTGTGCGGCATTGTGGTATTTGCTGCCTATATGTACGTGTGGCGTACTATCCGCAGAGGTCATCATTTACGAAGAGCTCAATTTGATCGTATGGCAAAGGGCATTACGCAAGCCTCTACCTTTGCTTTGCAAAATTTACCAGTCGGCATTGTCATCATCGATGAAAATAATAAGATTTGTTGGTGTAATAGTGTATTTAAGGCTTGGGTGCCGAGCACTAATTCCGATAAAACTATGAAACTCAGCGGGTTTATACCAACCTTGCGAATCGATAAATATTGGGGAAAATCTGGTTTCTTTAACGAAGCCATTGATGGTAAATATTATCGTGTGTTGTACAAAACATTGGCGGCGCCAAAATCACAATATTCTGACGTGGATAGTGATGAATTAGAACAGTATATGGCCTTTTACTTTGATGATATTACAGAGATTCAAGTAGAAAAAAATCAAGCTATGTCTATGGTGCCAGCTTTTGGATTTATTACCATGGATAATATTGAAGATTTGCGGACAGGCCTCAGCGACATTGAGTACACGCAATTGTGGTCAGATATGAACCGATTGATTGTCACAGAAATTGACCAGCACGATGGATTCATTCGCAATGCTACGGAGGATACTTATTCTTTTAGTATCAGCAAGGCGGAAATGCTGAACATGATGGAGAAGAAATTTAATCTCTTAGATAAAATTCGTGCTTTAACTACGTCGAAACATATTCCACCAACTATCAGTATGGGTATTGCTTTGACGACGGATTCTGTGAAAGTACAAGGGGAAAAGGCGAAAGCCGCCCTTGAAATCGCCTTGGGCCGTGGTGGCGACCAAGTCTGTGTATACCATGGAGAAGAAGTGAAATTCTTTGGTGGTAAAACGTCGGGGAATGAAAAGAATACAAGGGTGCGAGCACGGGTTGTTTCCCATGCATTGCACGAAATTATGTTGGATTCCGACCGTGTTCTCGTCATGGGTCATGATCGAGAAGATTATGATAGTATTGGCGCTTCCGTTGGGGTAGCAGCGATGGCGAGGGCTCTTAACAAGCCAGTGCATATTGCGCTCAGTGCAAATCCAACGGCGGTTCGCAAGCTAGTGGAAGTGCTGGTTGACCATGAAGATTTCCAAGGTATGATCATCAACGAAGAAGAGGCAACACAATTCGTCACAGATAATACGGTGGTCATTGTTACCGATGTGCACCGGTCTGAAATGGTGGCGGCCCCAGCAGCATTGAAAAAGTCTGCGAGACGGGTGGTTATCGACCATCATAGACGGGGATCGGATTTTATTGAATCCCCTATGTTGACATATTTAGAGCCATCCACATCTTCTACGAGTGAATTGGTGTCAGAGTTGATTCAATATTTCCCTGATCATGTAGAGATTAAGCCAATCGAGGCAAGCGCCCTCTATGCAGGCATCGTGGTGGACACGAAGAACTTTGTGGTCCAAACAGGGGCTCGTACCTTTGAAGCGGCCTCGTTCTTGCGTCGGTCTGGAGCGGATGTATCCGTAGTTCGCCATTTATTTATGGATAACTTTGAAGGTATGCGTATGCGGTCCGCCATGTTAGCTGCAGCGGAAGAGATTTCTCATATGGCTTTCACAGAAGCGCCGGAAGAGGCAAAGAATGCCACGGTTATTGCTGCACAAACAGGGGATAAGTTGATTACCCTAGAAGGCATCGAGGCTAGTTTTGTGTTCTATGTGTTGCCAGATGGTGGCATTGGTGTCAGCGCTAGGTCCCAAGGTAAGGTCAATGTACAAGTGATTATGGAAGCTGTCGGAGGCGGTGGTCATCGCACAGTGGCGGGTGCTCAGATTTATAATAAATCCATGACAGAGGCACGTCAGTGGGTGACAAGTGTTGCCGTTTCGTATATGACAGAATTAGAAGAAGAATCTAAGGAGGAATAAGAATGAAAGTAATTTTATTAGAAGACGTAAAAAAAGTAGGTAAAAAAGGCGAAATCGTTGAAGTATCTGAAGCATATGGTCGCAATGTGTTGATCAAAAAAGGTGTGGGCTTAGAAGGAACACCGCAAAACTTGAACAATGCGAAGCAAAAATTAGGGGCTCAAGCACATAAAAAACAAGTAGACTCTGATGAAGCTACCGTATTGGCTAGCCAGTTGTCCAAAGTATCTGTTACAATCCCAGTAAAAATGGGTGATGGTGGCCGTGTATTTGGTTCCGTTACAGGTAAAGATATTTCTGATGCATTGCAAGCGCAAGTAAAAGTTGATGTAGATAAAAAGAAAATTGACTTAAAAGAGCCAATCAAAACATTGGGTACTCATGAAGTGTTGATTCGAGTGCATCCAGAAATTACAGCTACTATTACTGTCAATGTAGTAGAAGGTTAATCAAGGAGGGGCTAAGCCCCTCTTTTTTGCGTATACGTATAGGAGAGATAGTATGGAAGGACGCATACCACCCCATAGTATAGAAGCAGAACGGGCTGTATTAGGGGCGATTTTACTGAATGAGGAAGCTTATGAAACGGTAAGTACTATTGTGCAACCTAGCGATTTTTACAGCGACCATCACCGCATTATTTACGAAGCTTTGATGACGATTGTGAATAAAAATCGACGAGCTGATTATATCTTGTTAACAGAAGAATTAAAACGTTTACAAAAGTTAGATGCCGTAGGCGGTATTATATATATAACGTCTCTCACATCGGATATGCTAGATGTCTATAATGTAGAAGAACATGCAAAAATTGTACGAGATAAGGCTCAGCTCCGCAAATTGATTCATGTGGCGAACTCCCTAGAATCCATGGCATATCGTGAAGAAGAAGAAACAGAAGACATTGTAAACCGCGCCGAGCAAATGGTATTGGATGTTAGCGGTGCCACACGATCAGAGTCGTCTTTCAGTTCCATGGAAATGGTCATGCAAGAAACCTTGAATCGCATCAATGAATTGCAACAATATAAGGGTATTTTGACGGGTGTATCGACAGGCTTTAAAGACCTAGATACAATGACTAGCGGTTTGCAAAAGTCGGACTTGATCTTAGTGGCGGCCCGTCCATCTATGGGTAAAACGGCATTTACCCTCAATATTGCTCAAAATGTGGCGATGAAATCTAGAAAAAATGTAGCTTTCTTCTCTCTAGAGATGTCGAAAAGCCAGCTCGTAGCGCGTGTATTAGCATCGGTAGCGGGCATCGATTCAAAACGGATACGGAATGGACAACTCAGCACAGAAGACTGGGATAAAGTGGGTGCTGTGTTAGATGATTTATCAGAAGCACCATTATACATTGACGATACATCGGGTTTAACACCGCAATTGATGAAGAAAAAACTGCGCCGTTTAATTCAAGAACGGGGAGAATTGGGCCTCATTGTAGTGGACTATATTCAGCTTATGGAAAATGGCGGTAAAAAAGTGGCAGATAATCGTCAACAAGAAGTGTCGGCCATTTCTCGTCAATTGAAAATTATGGCCAGAGAATTTAATGTGCCATTGATTGCCTTGTCTCAGTTGAGCCGTGGTGTTGAAAGCCGGGCTGACAAAACGCCGATCTTGAGCGACTTGAGAGAGTCCGGTTCCCTGGAGCAGGATGCGGATATCGTAGCCTTTTTAAATCGTGAAAACTACCAGGATACAGAAGATACTAGCGATGGTGTAGAAACACAAGTCATCATTCGAAAACATCGTAATGGTGAATTAGGGGTTGTGCGCTTGTGGTTCGAAGGTGCCTATACTCGATTTAGAGATGTAGCGTATCGAGATGACGATCCAGGTATGTAACCATACATACAACTCATGGTTATCATTAGCTGTGTAATAATAGCCTTGGTATCGATAGTTGTCGATACGGAGGAACGAAAAATATAGATTCGCATTGACCTTGTTCGATATAGCTATCTGCGAACATGAAAGAATGATGAAGAAGATAGGTTAAGTATAACTAAAAGTAATGATTGCTTGAAGCCTATAGAATAGCTACTTTCTTGGAAGCGAAAGAGAACAATCAGGTAGATTCTCTCTTAACTATGCATATATGATAAGGTAAAAATAGCGATAACTGTGGGATTTCTATTCCATGTGGTGTACATGTGTGCTATAATTTACGTATCAAGAGTAGTGACAATTTATTGAGGAGTACTACGAGTTGTCACAAGTATTTTTATGGTTAGGGAAAGAGGTTTTAACGATGGGAAATTTTGTTTACATCCAAGAAGAAAAACTTAACGCATTCTGTCAAGACGCATTCGAAGGATTTGGTTTCAGTCCTGAAGAAGCAGGTATCATTAAAGACGTATTGATGATGTCCGACATGTACGGTATCCAATCTCACGGTATGCAACGTGTAGTTCGTTACCACAAAGGCATTGAAAAAGGTCTTATCGACATCAATGCAAAACCAGAAGTTGTTTTCGAAACTCCAGTATCTGCAGTTATCGAAGGTCATGATGCAATGGGTCAATTAGTTGGTCACTATGCAATGGAATTGGCTATTAAAAAAGCTAAAGAAACAGGCGTTGGTATCGTATCCGCTCGTAACTCTAACCACTATGGTATCGCTGGTTACTATGCAAACCTTGCATTAAAAGAAGGCTTAATCGGCTTCTCTTGCACTAACTCCGAAGCAATTATGGTGCCTACATTCGCTCGTAAAGCAATGCTTGGTTCCAACCCAATCGCTTTCACAATGCCAGCTGAACCATACAACTTCTTCTTCGACGCTTCTACAACAGTAGTAACTCGTGGTAAATTAGAAATGTACAACAAATTAGGTAAACAATTGCCTAACGGTTGGGCATTGAATAAAGACGGTAAAGCATCTCAAGATGCTGCTGAAGTATTAGGCAATATCTCTGACCACGTTGGTGGCGGTATCATGCCTTTAGGTGGTAACACTGAACAATTAGGTTCCCACAAAGGTTATGGTTACGGTATGCTTTGTGAAATCTTCGCATCTATCTTCTCTCAAGGTGGTACATCCAATAAATGTATGACTGGTGGCCGTTCCAACATTTGTCATGGTTTCATGGCTATCAACCCAGCTATCTTCGGTAACCCAGAAGAAGTTAAAAAACACTTCTCCACATTCTTACAAGAACTTCGCGAAGCTCCTAAAGCTGAAGGTGCTGAACGCATCTACACTCATGGTGAAAAAGAAGCAGAAGCTATCGAAGTTTGCCGTAAAGAAGGTGTGCCAGTTATCGATAAAACAGTGGCAGAATTATTCGATGTATGCGAATTGTTGAAATTGGATCCTAAAAAATACTTCGGCGACTATGAACCACCTAAAGCAGTTGCTTCCAACTACTAATTTGCAGTTCAATAGCTGACAATTAAAGATCTTTATCGATGCAGAATCAGTAGTTTTGTATCCCTAAGGAATACTTCTTAGAGACTGGTAACAGTCAACATCTTTGAACATATGAGAGAGGGAATCTGTGGATTTCCTCTCTTTTTGTTTATATCACACTGTGCGTATGCTAGAATTTGAATTACAGTGATTCACACTATAGAAAGGGATTGTTAATATGGATATATTTTTAGCAGTCTTGCCGATCCTATGGCTTATCATAGCGTTGGCAGTATTAAAAATGCCTGCATGGAAAGCATGTTTGGCAGCAGCAATTGGTACGTATATTTTAGCTGTTTTCTACTATGGAGAAAATGCATATATTATGTACACAGGGGCTATGGAAGGTGTTGCTCTTGCAGTTTGGCCAATTCTTTTGGTTATTACAGCAGCCATCTTCACATACCAATTAGTAGTTCATACTAAAGCGATGGAAACTATTAAAGTAATGTTATCTTCCGTAACTAGCGATATGCGTATTTTAGCCGTATTGTTAGCATGGGGCTTCGGTGCTTTCATGGAAGGTATGGCAGGTTTCGGGACAGCCGTTGCAATTCCAGCAGCAATGATGGTAGCAGTAGGCTTTGATCCATTGAAATCTATCTTGGCTTGTTTGGTAGCAAACTCCGTACCTACAACATTCGGTTCGATTGCGATTCCAACAACAACATTGGCATCTTTGACTGGTCTACAACCAGCTGAATTGGGTACATTCATTGCAGTGCAATTATTCTTCTTAAACGTAATTACTCCATTCTTCATCGTAGGCATCATTGCTGGTGGTGTAAAAGCAATTAAAGGTGTATTCGTACAAACTTTATTAGCTGGTTTGGCATTGGCAATTCCAGAATTGTTGATCAGTATGTATGCAGGTGGTCCAGAACTTGCTGTTATGGGCTCTTCCATCGTAATCATGGGTGTGATCATTGCAATCGCAAAATTAATGCCTGTTAACGATCCTGAGTACAAAGTTGAAGGTGGTGCAGCACGCACAGTATCTGCTAAAGAAGGCTTAATTGCAGCATCTCCATTCATCTTGATCTTCATCTTGTTGATCGGTACATCTAAATTAGTACCAGCTGTATATAATGCATTGATGGTATTCAAAACATCTGTACCTATCCATGCTGGTGTAAATGCAAAACCTTACACATTTGTTTGGATTGCAACTCCTGGTATTATGATTTTCATTTCTGCTTTAATTGGTGGTTTCATCCAAAAAGCAGGCCTTGGAACTCAAAAACAAGTATTAACTAACACTTTCAAAACATTGAAATTAACGTATGTAACAATTATTTCCGTGGTTGTGACTGCAAAATTGATGACATACTCTGGTATGACTGGTATGATCGCTAACGCATTGGTAGCTGCAACTGGTACTATGTACCCTGCATTTGCTCCTGTAATTGGTGCGTTGGGTGCGTTCTTGACAGGTTCTGGTACAAATGCGAATGTATTGTTCGGACCATTGCAAACAGCAGCGGCTCATCAATTGACACCTGGTCATGATACATTAGCATTGTGGTTGGCAGCAACTAACTCTGGTTCCGCTGGTGTTGGTAAAATGTTCTCCCCACAAAGTATTGCGATTGCGATCGGTGCCGTAGGTCCTGCTCTTAACACTTTCATCGAAGAACACAAAATCGATGCACAAAAAGCTGACCAATTACGTCACTCCATTGATGCAAGTTCCATCATGGTTCATGTAGCTAAATACTTCTTGTTATACTTAATTATTTCTGGTATTTTTGCTTACTTCGGTCAAGAATTCTTCCCTCAATTGGAAGGTATCTTAACAATGGTTAAGCACTAATTACTATCTAGCATACAAAAACAGAGTAAGAGACAACATTTCGGTGTTGTCTCTTTTTGTATTCCTATTAGATAATATATAGGCTCTTTGTCAAATGTGGGGGCTACTCATATAAAAGTTCTTAGCACTAGCTATTTAAATAGCTAGTGCTATTTTTTGCTCAATAGCCCAATCTACCAAACGACACACATGGTAACGATCTGCCACGATATGCGCATAAAGGACCATAGTTTGTATCACTAACTTAAATAGTGGAGACATATCCATAACAACGTATTTAACTTGATCTCTAGCTTCTTTAGAAAAGTTCTTATCTGAACTAAAAACCTTAAGCAAATAATTTAAAACCACTAAAAAGATGATGATTAAAATAAATAGTCTGCGAGAGCAGGTAGGTACTTACCAAAAGACAGGAAAGGAGCTGATGAGCCAAGATGAGATAACAGTTATGAATGGCAGTAAATGTATTTTCGAACTTCGAGGTGTAAGACCATTTTTATGGCTATTGCAATTTGAATATCTAAAAGGTATAATGTTATTAACAACGTTGTTAATAATGTTGTTAATAACATTGATGCGAGGTGATATAAATGGATGTGAACTCTTTATTGGAAATAGCAATTAAAGAAACGCTAAATTTAAAGACGAATGAGGTATTTTTACTTAGAGAATTATTTAAGGGTTACGAATGGAATAGGATAGAAAGAAAAGATAGATTATTGTTGGGCTCTCTTTTTCTGAATTACGTAAATAGCGAGAATTCTAATATAAAAACATTAGAAAAGACATCTTCAGGACAACAAAAATATATTATTATAAATTAACACGTCAAATTAAGGAAGGGAAAAAAGAAGAGTTATGATGAACTCTCACAAATACATTTTATATAAAATAGACATCTTTTCTTATATGAGTAGCCCCAACATTTAGTATAGAGCCTATATATATCGAAATTTGATATAATGTAGTAGATGAGCATATAGGATACTCTGTGTAAGGATATAATAGGTTACTAAAGTTCATGTAATATTCATCATAATTTCATAGATGATTCATATTTTTTTCATCATTCTTTCATAGATGTAAGGTAAGATATAAGCAAGTTAGAAATAACGAATATTCCTTAATTAAAAAATATGACACGATGCAGATAGCATGTGAAGGAGGAAACTATGAAAAAAATGTTTCGTTTTGGAGCTGCAGTGATGGCTCTAGGTGCAGGCCTTATGATGGCATATGGTGTTGCGAATGCAGCAAAAGTACAAAGTGTTCCAGCAGATCAAATGGCAAAAATTAATTCTTGGAATGGTGTAGGCAGTGTTGTTCCTAGCGTATTACCATTGAGCGATGTAGATTATAAAGGTGTTGTTACAAAATTCAAATCTTTATATCCAGATGCACATATTGTAGGTATTTCCTATGATGGAAAACACAATCCAACCTATGAAGTAGATGGTATTGTAGATGGCCTTAAAATTGAAATGCATATCCGTGAAAACGGAGATATCATCAATACAGAAGTGAAACCAATGAAACATGATGGTAAACATATGAAAAAACATGGTTCTATGATGTATGGTCAAGCTATGAAAGGTAGCCATAGTATGTCTAAATCGTTTGATGTGAATGATATCATCATGCCAGAAGTGGCGGAAACTAAAGCCCAAGAAAAAGTGGGTGGCATGTTCGAAGCTATGGACTGGTCTGTTGAAAAAGAACATGGTCGTTTAGTCTACGAATTAGACATGATCGACGGCAGTGGTAAAGAAGCTGAAGTGAAAGTAGATGCGATCACTGGCGAAATTGTCAATGTGGAAATGAAAACTAGCAAATACTAATTTAAATCTTAGAATTACTCTCCTTAAAATACCCTTACAAAATCCTTACTATAAAACATAACTAACACAAATAATACAAATATACCCCCTATGAGACGTCACTGGTTCCGTTATGAAGCCAGTGGCGTTTTTGCTTAGGTTGCAAAGGAAAGAGCACGACATATTCCTCTGCAAACTGATACAGTGGTTAGGTTTGCTTCGGAACATGTCGTGCTCTTCTGGTGTATCCTAATTTAGGAAAAAAAGGAACGCCACTGGCGTTCTACATGTAACTGCATTCCTTAGTGGGCAGTTATGTCGTGCTCTTCTAGTATTGTTTTATTTAGCTAAAAAAGAACGCCATTGGCGTTCCTCAGGGAAGCTGTTAATAATTATTTGAAATATATATCAACGATATGCAAAAAATATGCTATACTATAAATACAGAAGAACCATCAACGTGAGTTGGGTTTATCTCTTCCTAATCATTGGGAGGAGGTGATACTATGACACTATTCGAATTTTTTAGTTTACTAATACAATTTGGAATGTTAGTTGTAGCATTTTTAACTTACTTAAATATGTAAGTGAAAAGCCTAACGTCAAGATAAGTATCGCAAGTACTTAACACGTTAGGCAAATCGAATTTTTTAGTATTTGAGATGAGCCTAACGCCTACGACACGTTGATGGCTCTTCTTTTCTTGTATATAGTATAGCATAGTTTTCGGCTTAATACTACTTATTTTTATGCTCTATCGCTCTAAAGCTCTAAAATGACCGCTTCCCTAGGCTAGGGTGTTTGCACGGTTTTAATGTGTATCGGTCGATGATACGGCAGGCTTCGTCTAGGGTAAGGTCTTCTTTTGTAGAACCTTGTTCGAAGATGCATCGTGGGTCGCTAGAGCCTACTTCGCCAGCTGGTAGATAGAGGTATTCTGAATTATAAGGGTCACCAAAGATGTACCCTGCTTGTAAGTGTTCTTTGTGGATACGGCTCATGGTATCTCCTTCATCATAAAATTTACAGCGTCTGCTGAGACTAGGTGTAATTGTGTGTGCCCCCAATGGGAAGGGACTTTTTGAAAGGATGTTTTGTCGTGTAAATGACCAAATACGCAGTGATCTACGTGGTATTCTTCCAATAGGTCCGTGAAGCCGTTGGCATGGTTTTCCAATGTAGGCGGATAGTGTAGTAAAAGTATGCGTGTTACCTGAGAAGGGTCGTCCCCACTTTCAGTAATGGCAGTTTCCATAGCGTCTAAGGCGGCTTTGGTGCGCATTACTTCTCGTTCGTAAATGTGGCGGTCATCTTCTTCTTTAAAGAACGGATCTTGTGGATAGATATATCCTTTGGTGCCACCGAAGGCGATGCCTTGGTGGTACAGACCTCTACCTTGTAAGAAGGTGATGCGCCCTTCCATGAGGGTATTCATTTTTTGTAGGCTTGTCCACCAGTAATCGTGATTGCCACGAATCATAAACTTGTTGCCCGGTAAGGCAGAGATAGCATCTAAGTCGATTTGAGCATCTTTGAGGCGCATAGCCCAAGACATGTCGCCTACGAGAAAGACTAGGTCATCAGGGTGTATATGTTCTCGCCAATGCGATTGGATGCGCTCCCAATGGTTATCCCAGTGGGGACCAAAGATGGTCATCGGTTTTGTTGGTGGTTGCCCAGATAGGTGTAAATCGCCAATGGCAAAAACTTTCATTAAACCTCCAAAGGATTGTGTAAATATGGTTGGATATCTCGGATGACTTCCAAGGCCCGTTCTTCGTGACAGACTTGTGGAATTCCATAGCCGATAACAAGTGGTGATGTCACATAGCGTGGTACGATTTTCAGATAGTGAAAGGCGTCGCCAATATCATAGAAAAATAAATTATAGGATTTCGCATATTTTGAAAAGCCTTCTAATAGATAGCGCAAGGTGCGCTGTAAATAGTTAGCCAAGATAGGCGTCTCTAATTGAGGGTCAAATCGTATATTGAATTCGAAAAAACCGTTGATAGGACGATTGGATAAGGTCATGCGAAGACCGGCCTCTTCATGAATGAGCCATCCGTCAAAATGCTCTACATGGATATCCCTACGGTAGTCATAGTCCTCTAGGCCAATGATTTGGCTATGAGGGTGGTAAATGGATCCACCAGACATGGGGCCATAGTTTTTGAAAAATAAGATAGACTTAAAACGAGAGTCTCCTTTTACCTGTGCCCACTTTTCACGGCCAAATTCTAATATATGGATAGCCTCGGACAAGGGCAGTTTGGAATATTCTGTATGCACATGGGACGGTGTCTCAATGATGACTGTGGGCCACGTATGTTGTAGGACTGGGTATTTATTCATGAGCCAAATGATGGACCCCGATGTATCTAATATGTCGATTAATTGCGAGGGCTCGCAAAATGGGCAATGCCCGTCGCGATTGTGCATGCTGTCGGGTTTCGTTTGACCCAAGGCAATATCAAAAATTAATGGTTCTTTCATAGTTCACCTCACTAGTACTATAGTATCATAGGGGGCGATGTTTATGAAAGTGTGAAACATGATATAATAAAAAAAGAATAGGAGGAACTATGAGACCTACAACATTATGTTTTCCCAAACGGGATGATTTATTTTTATTAGGACGAAAAAAACGTGGCTTTGGAGCCGGTTATTATAATGGATTTGGCGGTAAAATTGAGGACGGTGAAAGCTTCCGCGCTTGCGCCGTGCGCGAAGTCTTTGAGGAAGTGTCTTTGCTTGTGAAAGAAGAGGACTTACAGGCAGTGGGGCTATTGGACTTTCAGTTTCCGTACTCACCGGAGTTGAGCCATATTAGTTATGTATATATAGTGGAACAGTTTCAAGGCGTTCCTTTGGAATCGGAAGAAATGGAGCCACATTGGTTTACGTTGGAGAATACTCCCTTTGACCATATGTGGGCCGGTGATGAACAGTGGATTCCACGGGTTTGGAGCGGTGAGAAATTGAAAGGTATCATTACTTTCAAAGAAGATAATCGTACCATTGAGTCCATGCAGTTTATAGCCGTGGAAGAGATTCTAGAAAGCGATGATGTGGACCGTGTGACGATGTGGATATATGAGGGTATGAAGTGAAACCAGAAGAGCAAGTGAAACAAACAGAATTACAAAGCCAAGTGGCATGGACTCAGCATTTACTAGATTGGTATGATGTGCATAAACGGGAGTTACCTTGGCGTGAAAGTAAAGATCCATACCGCATTTGGGTGTCTGAGGTCATGTCCCAACAAACACGGATTGAGGCGATGCGTCCGTATTTTGAAAACTGGGTGTTACAATTTCCAACACTAGAAAGTTTAGCCGCTGCCGAAGAAGATACGGTAGTCCGTGCCTGGCAAGGTTTGGGCTATTATTCTAGAGCTCGGAACTTGCACCAAGGTGTGAAAGAAGTAGTAGAAACCTATGGGGGCCAAGTACCACGGACACGGAAGGAAATGGAATCTCTAAAAGGTGTAGGATCCTACACAGCAGGAGCGGTCCTCTCCATCGCCTATAACCTGCGAGAACCTGCTGTAGACGGTAATGTGCTTCGAGTGTATGCTCGTCTGTATAATATCCATGAAGATATTTTAGGCACGGTGGGCAAAAAGGTGATTACTACCTTGGTAGAAGATACTATGCCCTATGATCGACCAGGTGATTTCAACGAAGCCTTGATGGATTTTGGGGCCTCTATTTGCATTCCTAAAACACCTCGCTGTGAATCTTGCCCATTGGTACAGGATTGCCAAGCAAAAGCAGAAGGTACGGAGCAAGTGTTGCCTATCCGCATCAAGAAAACAAAGGTACAGACGGTACAACTTTATGTAGGGATTATCCAAACCTTAGAGGGCTATTATGTGCTCCACCGTAGACCAAAGGAAGGCTTGCTTCAAGGGATGTGGGAATTTCCAAGCATAGAAGGGGGCACGGCAACGAGTCGCAAAACAGAACTAATCGACCTATTACAATCTATAGGTGTTACAGTCATCATGGAACGCCCTATGGTGAAAGAAGTAACCCATATCTTTAGTCATCGCAAGTGGACTATGAAAGGCTATCGAGGGGAAGCTATAGAGGTGGCAATAGATAGGTCTAATACGATTGTTCTAGAAGGTGATGAATCGGTGCAACAAGCAGTAGCACAAGGCCAGATTATCCCTCTTAGAAATGATTGGATTCTCTGTCGCAAAGAGGGCTTTCACGTGTTACCTTGGGCGGGGCCTCATGGCAAATTCATTGATCTTTGTTAATCTATACCGAGGAGTGATATAGATGAGAATATATATATTGATAGGCATCCTAGTACTGGGGATGACGATTGTGGGCGTTATGACGGGATATTTGGTAGCCCTATTTAGAGGCGTTCCGAGACGGAAGGTCCTAATATATGGCGTTAGCCTTGGTTTGGTGCTAGCAGTGGGTACGGTTGTTTTGCAACGCTTCATGTACAGCATCCATGAGGGCGCCCTTCTAAACCTAGTGCGGCCGGTCCTCATCGAGCTGAATGGATTGGTGGTGGCGCTAATAGGCACCTTTGTAGCGCTAGCCATCTTTGGTGTAGTGTACGGGCTATTGCGCTTAGCGACGGGTCCAGTGAAAGAAAATGACCCTATTCACATAGGGCGCCGAAACTTTTTCAAGCGTACAGCAGTGGTGGTACCAGCCGTTGTAGGTGTCACAGGGTCAGTGGCAGCTTTTCAGGGAAATAATGAATTGCAATTGCGCAGATTACAACTTTCACTGAAAGATAGACCAGAGGTGCTGAAAGGATACAAGATCGGGCAACTCAGTGATGTTCATATCGGGCCTTTCATCGGCATGGACAAGTTGAAAGAAATGGTAAACGCCATTGCCAGCGAACATCCACATCGACTGGTCATCACCGGTGATTTAATTGATGATTTAGCCTATCTTGATGAAGTGGCGGATTATTTAGATGGCCGTGTTCAAGATTTCCCTGATGGCATCGATTACATTTTAGGGAATCACGAGTATCGCGTCGATGTAGAGCGCGTGTGGAATCGTTTGAGCCAAACGAAGATGCATATGTATCGCAACAGTCATCAACAGATATTAGGTGGCCCTCGCCCAGTGTACCTAGTAGGGATGGATTACCATTTTAAAGATGATGTGCTAGAGGAAAACGTGCGCTTGTTGGACAAAGCCATGAAAGGCATGCCCGACAATGCCTATCCTATCTTGCTGGCACATCATCCTAACTTTATCCCTGAAGCATTTCGTAGACATATCCCATTAACCTTATCTGGACATACCCATGGAGGGCAGATCAACCTGTGGGGGACGAATTTAGTGCCCGTGTATAAGCCTTACTGGAAAGGCCTCTACGAAGAGCAGGGACTGTTTGCCTATGTGAGCCGAGGGTCGGGACATTGGTTCCCAGTGCGGCTGAACTGTACTAGAGAAGTGACGGTGTTTAGTATTTTGTAAAAAGCAGAACCCCCACAGCGGCAACTGTGGGGGTTCTTTGTTTCAATGGATTTGATTAACTTTTGTACCTGTAGTATATCATAAAAAAATATATTGTCATCTCAAAATGGACTTTTTGCGATATAAGTAGACTATGCCCATGCATATGTAGTAGTAGCATCCATTATTTGACACCCATTATCATACATAAAAATGATAACAAATGTAATAGCTAATACTTTCATCCTTTGAAATACATATTTAAAAATTTATATTGAGAAATAATATCAATTGTGATATAGTATAGGTAAGTAAGACTCATGGAATTTTTATGTTAGGGATAGTACGGGAAATCCCACATGTATTAGTAAAGGAGGAAAGACCATGAAAGAGTTTAAATTATGGCGTCTGTTCATTGTGTTTGCCGTTTGTATTATGGCTATTGCCGGCTGTGGAAAGCAAGCCGATACGGTGCAAGGAGATAAACCATTACAAGTGGTAACTACTACAACAATGATTACAGACTTAGTGCAAAAAATTGGCGGTGACCATGTGTCAGTGCAAGGCTTGATGGGTGCAGGGGTTGACCCACACTTATACCAAGCTAGTGCAGGTGACGTATCTACTTTGCAAAAAGGGGACATTATTTTCTTGAACGGTATCCATTTGGAAGGTAAAATGGGTGAAGTATTCCAAGAATTAAAAAAATCTAATAAAACTGTAGTGGAAGTATCGAAAGATATGGATCCATCTACATTGTTAGCCTTTGAAGAAGAAGGTCCAGATGCCAAAGACCCTCATATTTGGTTCGATGTACAAAACTGGAAATTAGCTGCCAAAGTGGTAAAAGACACATTAGTAGCAAAAGATCCTAGCCACGAAAAAGACTATGTAGCAAATTACGAAGCGTACATGAAAGAATTAGATGCAGCGGATCAATATATTAAGGATAGAACGAAAGAAATTCCTGAACAATCCCGTGTACTTGTAACAGCTCATGATGCATTCCATTATTTTGCTCGTGCTTATGGATTTGAAGTGAAAGGCTTGCAAGGTGTCAGCACAGCAACAGAAGCGGGCACAAAAGACATGAACGACTTAGTACAATTTATTGTAGACCATAAAATCAAAGCGATCTTCGTAGAATCTTCTGTTCCTCATAAAACAATCGAAGCTGTACAAGAAGCATGTAAAGCTAAAGGTTGGGACGTAGCTATTGGCGGTGAATTATATTCCGATTCCTTAGGCTCTCCTAACACAGAAGGCGGCACATACATTGGTATGGTCAAAGCCAACATCGATACAATTGTGGGCGCTCTTAAATGATGAGTGACAACAAGTGTATTCTGAAAGTAGAGGACCTTTCCGTAGCGTACGATGAAAATCTAGTGCTAGAAAATGTATCCTTTCAGATTGAACAAGGTACGATGACGGCCATAGTTGGCCCTAATGGGGCCGGTAAATCCACCTTGGTGAAAGCCATATTAGGATTGGTGCCGGTCGCAAGAGGAACGATTACATTAACATTAGATACTAAGACTATCTCCGCCTATGGTGGGGCTAAGAAAGACAGTATTTACAACCATATTGCCTATGTACCACAAACATCGACAGTGGATTGGGACTACCCCATCACTGTCTTTGAAGTGGTGTTGATGGGCACCTACCGCAGATTAGGTTGGTTTAAACGGCCTGGAAAAGCAGAACGAGACGAGGCGACAAAAGCGTTGCAAACGGTAGGTATGCTAGAGTACGCAGAACGGTCCATATCGCAATTGTCTGGAGGACAGCAACAACGCGTATTCCTAGCTCGTGCGTTGGTGGAAAACCAAGATGTGTACCTATTAGACGAGCCTTTCAAAGGCATCGACAAGACCACTGAGTCTGTACTAGTAAAGATTATGAAAGACATGCAATCTGCAGGAAAAACATTACTCATCGTCCATCATAATTTACAGACATTGGAAGCTTATTTTGATCAAGTTCTCTGCATCAATCGCAGATTGGTGGGCATGGGACCCGTTCGAGATATAGTGGGCTCCCCAATCCTAGATGAGACATATTCATACTAGGAGGTGCCCATGGAATTATTACAACAATATACATTTCAAATCGTAGCACTAGGAACGGTGATGCTAGGTTTGGTGTGTGGCGTCATAGGAACTTTTGCGGTATTGCGCCAAGAAAGCTTGCTAGGTGATGGGGTAGCCCATTCTACACTACCAGGGGTAGTGGCAGGATTCCTCTTAACAGGCGTGAAAGACACCACAGTGCTATTGCTCGGTGCGATTTGCACGGCCTGTTTAGCAGAATGGATTATGTACAAAACATCCCAAAAAGGAGTCCGCTTTGATGCGGCCTTGGCTACGATTTTAGCGGCTTTCTTTGGATTTGGTACAGTCTTGTTGACCCGTGTGCAATCGATGGAAAATGCGGGACAAGCAGGGCTCAATACCTTTATCTTTGGACAAGCTGTGACCATGATGCAAAGCGATATTTGGGTGATGGCGATCTGCGGTACCTGTATTGTGGGTGGGGTTATCATACTTTGGAAAGAATTGAGTCTTACCGTATTTGACCCCATTGAAGCACAGTTGATGGGGATTCCTGTATCAAAAGTGCGCTTTTTCTACCGCGCCGCATTGATCGTGACCATCGTCATTGGCATCCGTACCGTAGGTGTTATCTTGATTAGCTCCTTACTCATAGGACCTGCTATGATTGGTCGCCAGTGGACACATTCCTTGCGCACTTTAGTCATCATCGCTGCTATTAGCGGTAGTGTGGTGGCCTTTATGGGAACCTTTGTGAGCGCCCTATGGGGCAATTTGCCGACAGGACCGATGATTATCATCGTCATGACAGGTATGATTTTGTTAAGCATGACATTGGCTACAGGTAAGCGCCTTGTAAGGAGGTGTTTCGGATGAGTCATATACTAGAAATTTGGGGCATCGCCACAGTAACGGGTATCAGCTGTAGCCTTATCGGCACATTCTTGGTGTTGCGCCGCTTATCTATGATGGTCGATGCCATTACGCATACTGTCTTTTTAGGTATTGTGTTAGCATTTTTAGTAACGAAAGATTTAAACTCCCCTTGGCTCATCATTGGCGCCACCGCTATGGGGGTAGGCACGGTGTATGCCGTAGAATGGATGCAACGACGTCGCTATATTCGACCAGATGCGGCGATTGGTGTCGTATTTCCCTTCTTATTTGCCCTTGCCATCGTGTTGGTAACATTGTTCGGAAAACATGTCCACTTAGACGTAGATACGGCGATTTTAGGGGATTTAGCCTTCGCTACGTTCCAACGATTCACCGTAGAAACCTATGATTTAGGACCCATGTTATTATGGATTGCCATTCTAGTGTGCGTCATCAATGCCGTATGCATTGTACTATTCAAGAAAGAATTAATTCTCACCACCTTTGATCCGGTGTGTGCCAAGGTGTACCAAGCGATGCCTATGGCCGTATCCTACGGGCTCATGACATTGACATCATTGACTACGGTAGCATCCTTTCAAACGGTGGGGGCTATCTTAGTAACTGGCTGTATGATTGGACCACCAGCGACGGCATTTATGCTGGCCCGCTCTGTGAAAGCCATGGTCTTAATCAGCATAGTGGTATCTACCATTGCCACAACTATCGGAGTAGCCTTATCCTTCCTGTGGGATGTATCCATTGGTGGTATGATTGCCACTGTCATCGGATGTATCTATGGACTGGTGTGGCTCTGTAAATATGGTAGAAACAATGGAAAATAGTAGTATTTGTGTATTTCTTTAGCGAAATAAAAGGGGCTGCAACCATAGGGTTACAGCCTCTTTTGTGATATGTGTAGTGTTTTATTTATTCATGTTTTCGATTGCTTCAGCTTCTGCTTTGTTGAATTTAGAAGCGATTACGATGCGAATCAAGCAAAGTGCAACGAAGATGTAGGCTGCAAAGCCTAACCATTCAGCTGTATCACCGTAGGATTTTGCTTCAGTGAAAGCTAATTGAAGAGGAGCTTCGCTACCGCCTGTACTTACGGAGAAGGCAATAACACCAGCGATGATAACACCGATGATACTTTCACCAACGATCAAACCAGAAGCGAACAATACGCCGCGACGGTTAGATTGTTCTACGTCAGCATCTGCATAAGCACCAGCACGTTCTTTTGCGCGTTTTGTGATGTAACGATTTACGAAGTAACCGATGATGGCACCCATTACAAGAGGCATTTCCAATGTTGGAGGTAAGTAGATACCCATACCAATTGCAAGTGGTGGCAATGTTAAGGATTTTGTTGTAGATTTTAGAATCAAGTTTACAACGATGGCTACGATACCAACTACGATGCCGTAGAAGATGTAAGTCCAATCCATGTTAGCATTGAAGATACCTTCTGCGATTTGACGCATCAATGTAGCTTGTGGAGCGGATAATGCTTGTGCAGGATCCATTCCTTCACGAGGCATAGCGCCTGTGAAACCGTAAGCGTGATATAACAAGTCAAGTACTGGAGCGATAGCTACGGCACCAGCTAGGGAACCGATTAATAGAGCTACCTGTTGTTTCCAAGGTGTAGCACCTACTAATTGACCAGTTTTCAAGTCTTGTAAGTTATCGTTGGAAATGGCTGCAATGGAGATAACAACGGATGTCATGAAAATCGCCAAAGCAGTGGAGAATTTAATACCTTCTGGAGTAGATAATAAGTTATTAGCAGAGCCAATAGCGAATACTACTAGAGAAGATACGATGATACCGATGATACCGATACCAGAGATTGGACTTGCAGAAGTACCAATCAAGCCAGCCATGTAACCGCAAGCAGCAGCTACGAAGAAGCCAATTAACAATGCCACTACGATACCAGCAATGACAAGTGTCCAAGCAAGGCCTGCAGACATTGGAAGTGCGGATACGAAAGAGTAGAAGCAAATGATAAGTCCAATGATAATTAAAGCAAATACAACACCGATAGTGGATGGTTTCATATCTGTATCCATGCGGTGTGTATCGCGATATTCTGCGCTAGCCGTCATGGATTTGATGGACAATTTAATGCCTTCAATGATTGGTTTGATCAATGTCAACAATGTCCAAATCGCTGCGACACCGATAGTACCAGCGCCGATGAAGCGGACTTTTGTTTTCCAAACTGTGCTAGAGAATTTAATAGCTTCTAGATTGTCTGGATTTGGTAGATGGTTTGTTAAGTATGGTACGAAACCACCCCAAGCAATAATCATACCGATCAAGATAGCAATACCGCTGGCAATACCGATTAGGAAACCTGCGCCCAATAGAGCAGAGGAGAAACCGAATGGAATTTGTGTAGCACCAGCGCCTACAGGGAACCAGAAAGATTTAGATTCGCCCAATACGCGTAGACCTTGTGTAACAAAGCTGATAACACCAGCTAACACACCGCCGGATACGATTTCTTTCATACCGCCAGATTGTTTTGTTGTTTCGCCAGGAACACTAGAACCTACTTTCAAAATTTCTGCAGCAGCACGACCTTCTGGATATGGTAAGTCACTGTTCATAACCATAGCGCGGCGTAATGGAATAGTGAATAATACCCCTAGACAACCACCGCAGGCAGATAATAACAATGTTTCCAATAAGTCAAAGTTTTGCCAATAGCCGATCATCAATAGACCAGGTAATACGAAAATGACTGCAGATAAGGTACCCGCAGCAGATGCTTGCGTTTGTACCATGTTGTTTTCAAG
>CAUQLO010000002.1:0-73311 GCA_963518725.1 uncultured Veillonella sp.
ATACATATAGTTACCTCTACTTAATAAATTCAATAGGATAAAAATTAGAAATTACATAATTTTTTTCCTCTTTTCTGTATACTGAAACTTCAAGTTTCACATGCTGAAATTTACCATATTCATCTAAAAGAACCATATCTGTATGAAAATAGTTTTTTGAACCAACAGATAGGGTCTCATCCGCTATAACATTTAGCGCAACCCCTATAACGGCTATTAAAACATCCTCTCTATTATCTTTAATAGACGGTAATCCTTTTCGTTTTTGACTCTTATGCAATCTATTAAGCGCATGTCCAACACTTATATCTAAGATATCACCGTCTCCTAAATTAACTTTCATCATCTCATTGGGAGTTCCTATTTTCTCAAGCTTGAAGGCTATAATTAATATCTCTATTAATTTGACTTACATCCACGTTAGGGTTCTCTACATCAATCGTTTCAGGTGCAATAGCAGATTTTATCACACTGTAAGGTCTTGACTTAGTCTTTCAATTTAGAATTCTCAAAGGATGTTTTAGCATCGTCATAGGCTTTGTAGGCTAATAAGGCTTGCCATCGCAATCGTTCGTCTCTTACAGTATTTGACTTTCTTTTTTCATAATCAATACCCCTATTACATCACGATCATATCCCAAAAACTGATATGTTCTATACTTTCATCATACCATACATAAAAGGAGTTTTGAAATAGTGAATGAGGGTATATGGGTTTTTGCCTTTCTTATTTACTGAATTACCTTGGCCGTAACTAAAATATATAACTCTACTTCATCTTTTGTTTTTCGACTGTGTTGAAAGAGTTTACCAATCAAAGGGATATCTCCTAATAAAGGAATTTTCTGCCATTGTGTCATGGTTCGCCGATCCATCAAGCCCCCTATAACAAGTGTTTCACCATCTCCGATTCGCACCCTCGTCTTAGCTTGTCTCGTCGTAATGCGATAGGCTTTCATCTCCGGCACTAATGTGGGATTACTCACTTCAGCCTCAATGATTGTATCAATTCGATTATTTTGTACCACAAAAGGTTTGCATCGTAAGCGGATACCCGCTTCTTCATAGCGAATGCTCGTTCTCGACACTCCATTTTGAATAGATTCCACCGTCACTGGCACTCGTTCGCCTATGAGTATACTCGCCTCTTCACCGTTCAATGCCACAATGCTAGGACGAGCTATGAGGGCCATGCGACTATCGCTCTCTTTAGCAGATAGTTCCGGATGAGCTAATACGGAATAGGTCACCCCTGACGGTATATGTCCTACATAGATATTGCTGTTTTGCGGAGCACTATCCTTAGTAGTTGCGCTCCGATTACCTCCCGTATGTACCCCCGGAAAGGACCATTGAATGCCTAATTCTTTAGCATATCCTTTTTCCATCGCCCAAACTGCCACATCTAATTGCACTTGCTTTGGGATCGTATGCCAAGATTGTAAGGCTTTTTCCACCTCTATAATCTCTTTCACTGTTCCATAATATAACACTTCATTTGTAGTAGGTAATATGTGCACATGGTCTTTCGGTACAATCGTTTCTACTACCGTGCCTAGCTCATCTGGAGTCGATACCTCAGCCACAACTCTTCGTAGATGACGCTGTTCTTTTTCTTTAGGCCCTCCTTCTAATAACAAAGTCTGTCCCTCTTCATAGACAAGAAATCCCAATTGTTCCCCTAATTTGTGAATCGCCGTCTTACCAGATTCTTCTTTTACCTCTAATGACACAGACCCTTCCAAACTTTCTAATCCCACCACTGAAAGTCCTGACCCGCGAGCTATGGTTTGCACTAATGTTTGCAAAGGCATATCCTTTGCAATCATATGAATTGGCTTAGCCTCTGCCGTAGTCACAGATAATATAACTACAGCTAATGCTAGTAATGTGCGTTGCCACATTGAGTACATACCGCTCTGTGCTTGAGTAGAGCCTTCTTGTTTCTCATACCAACTACATCTCATTCCTTACAACACTCCTTTCTATCCTACCTCTATTTAATCCACCGACTCTCACCTTTATAGCGAATGAGCACCCTATGTTCTTGAATGGATTCTATCGTCACTTGTTCTGCTGATTCACCTTCTCCTAGTACATAGGATGTACCGTTAATAGATAGTACAGCCATGGACGTATCGCCCACCACAGTGCCTTGGAGTACAATGCGCATCGGTGGCGCTGGAGGGACTCTTGGTCCTGCCCCTACTGTTGGCCCATCTCCATAGTCATTACGCCCCCTATGGGATCTATGGCGATACGACGGACGCACCGCTCCCTCTATCGAGTCGCCCTTCTTACGGTCAGTTCCCTCTAACGTTTCTTTCTCTTCTTTACTCGCCATAGGCACCACTTCATTTGAAAAACTATCTACTAAAGGGTAGGCTCGAATGACGGAACGCACAGAATAGCGTAACGCAGATTCTGTCGGGGTATCTTGTGATGATCTAGCTTTATTATCGTCCCTAGCTTTGCCTTTATACTTAGAATCACCATTTTTCTTCATCTTCTTCTGTCCTTGCCCTTCTACAGTAGTATCCTTATTTTCCTCTACAGTTACATCACTCATCCCCTCTCTAGCTGTCGCTCCCTTAGTCTCTTGCTTTGCATGCACTTGCATAGGACTTTCCAAATGTTCTACTTCTGACCATGTTGACTCTCTCCAAACAAGATAGAAAATGAGGCACAATAAAACGGTCGCCCCGAAAACGAGACGACCGTGCGTGCGTATATATCTTTCTATTTGATTGTAGAGGTCTTGCACCGATGATACTTTCATCATGCCCTCCTATATACGATTAATATCCTTTTGGATGCAATTGATGCCAATTCCAAGCATCGCGAATGACTTCGTGCACTGTACTATGTACTGGTTTCCAACCAAGTTTTGCATGAATTTTTTCAGATGATGCAATGAGCGTGCCTGGATCACCAGCACGGCGCTCACCGTAATCCACGCGGAAGTCCACCCCTGTTACTTCTTTCGTAGCAGCTACGATTTCATTGACGCTAAATCCATTGCCAGAGCCTAAGTTGAATACATCAGATTCTCCGCCATTGTACAAATATTCCATCGCTAGAATATGGGCAGATGCTAAATCATTCACGTGTACGTAGTCACGTATGCATGTGCCATCCGCTGTATCGTAATCTGTACCAAAGACAGTAATAGATTCACGTTTTCCCAAGGCAGCATCGATGATGAGAGGAATCAAATGCGTTTCTGGTGTATGGTCTTCCCCAATTTCACCAGATGGATCTGCCCCTGCTGCATTGAAATAACGCAAGGCTACAAACTTAAATCCGTAGATTTTACTATAATCACGCAACATATCTTCAATCATCAATTTCGTACGACCGTACACATTGGTTGGATTCCATTTCGCATCTTCTGTAATCGGTACTACTTCTGGTTCTCCATAGACAGCCGCCGTAGAAGAGACCACTAATCGATTCACACCATGTTTACGTGCTGTTTCCACCAAACGATAGGAACCTACCACATTATTTTCATAATAAATGGATGGATTCACCATGGATTCACCCACTTGAGAATGGGCTGCAAAGTGCATGATACCATCGATTTTGTGTTTTTCAAGAACTTCGTCTAATGCAGGGTCAATAATATCCATTTCATAGAATGGGACCCCTGCAGGAATCGATTCCTTATGGCCGCGAGATAAATTATCTACAATCACCACTTGATGACCGGCGCCTAATAGAGCTCGCACCGTATGGCTTCCAATATAACCTGCGCCACCTGTCACTAAAATATTCATTCTTACATCTCCTATGCTTTTGAAAGTTTAGGTCCTAACAATTTTTTGTACACTTCAACGCCCGGTTGGTTAAACGCATCAACACCAGCTAATTGACCTTCAAAGTAGATAGCCCAACACATAGTAAACATCCACTCTCCTAAATGGAAAGCATTGATAGTTGGCAATTGGTATCTGCCACTAAAGCGACCATCACTAGCCAAAGATTCTGCATTAGACGCTAAGGCTGCACGATTGATGAATCCTAAATCAAGACCTGCTAAGGCTTCTAGTTTACTGTATTGGTCATACATATGTGGGACTGGTAAGGACACATGCCAATCTTCTACATCTACAAAGGATACTACTTTATTATAGCGACCTTCTTGATGTTCCTGTGTTTGCGCATGCATATCTGTGGTTCCTACTGCTACGATGGGGCTGCGACCGTAATGACCAGATCCATCAGATTTTTCTTTCCCTAAGGATTCTGCCAATAATTGTACATACCATTCCGATAAGGATTTCAAACGATCTGCATAAGGCATGCACACTTCAATATGGCGACCATATTGTTCAGACCCAATATATTTCAATACAGCACTCAATAAGGCTGGGTTTTTCCATACATCTTGTTCTTGTGCCGCTATATCCGCTGCTTTCGCACCCTCTAAATAAGCTTGAATATCGAAACCTAATAAAGCGCCGATCACAAGGCCTACTTCGGAGAATACAGAGAATCTTCCACCTACGCCATCAGGAACGGCAAATATAGAATCGCCCCAACCTTCTTCCACAGCTAATTTGTGAAGTAATGTTTCTTTTTCATCTGTTCTAGGATCTGTGACCACCAATACTTCATAATCAATCATAGCCACTTCTAAAGCTTCTTTCACAATCATGAAGTTCGTCATTGGCTCAATAGTTGACCCCGATTTAGAAATCAACACCAATAGCACTTTATACTGGTTTGGTATATGCGCATGGTCTTCTAAAAATTGTTGCTCTCTCCATTCCCGTTTCAATTGTTCAATTAAATCTTGAGTACGAATAGGATCCACGTTATTGCCACTGAAATACATGTGTGGACGATGGTTCCGCTCTTCATCGCTCATGTAGTTCCAAAATTCACCACAGTGCGCATCGAATAACACCTTACCACCAAGGAAGGAACCGCCAATGCCAAAGCTCACAACGGTGCTAACTTGTTTTGTTTTCAATGCCTCCAACCGAGCCATTACCTTAGGGTTATTGATATGACCTTCCACCACATACGGCAATTGTGGGAACAACACCAATTCTGGTTCACCGTCTTTTGACAAATGACCTTTCACCACGCCTGTACGGCGTGTTTCTTCTGCCGCTGCCAAGGCCTCTGCAATGGCTGGACCCAATTGGTTCACATCAGATTCCGTAATGCCGCCTGGTAACATCATATTTGTATAATCATAAATAAAGCCAGATTCTAATTGAATTTGTTTCATAGAGCCCTCCTATACGCAGTATGATTGTATTGTATCTTTATTGTACACCATATTGATTCGAGATGAAAGAAATTTTCATAAATTTATGGATTCTCTCTATACTCAGTAATGGCCCGCTTCGCCAACTCATCAGCTCGCTCATTATAATACACTCCTGAGTGGGCTTGTACCTTGTGAAAGTCGATGCGAATCTGTTGTTTCCATGCTTTCATTTTCTCTGCATACATAGTAGTAAGGGGATTATTTGTTTTCCATCGTCCCGTTGCCCACATTTCAATGCCCATGTAATCATAATAGAAAGAGCATGATTGGTAGCCCTTTTCGATGGCGTATTTCACAACATGAATGGCCGCTAATAGTTCACCTGATACATTCCAATAGTCTCGGAAAATTTTTTCTCTAGTACCTGTGGAAAACTCGATTTCTTCACCATCTACTAAAATGACTCCACCAGACCCCACAATGCCCCTTTGTTTATTAAAACTGCCATCGATAAAGGCGATCAGTTCTGCTGTATCATTGGCGAAGAGAGACCTATCCTTAGTAGCCGGTACTTTCGATGGCTGCTTAGTTCCCCTTGTAGCTCCTCTAGAACCTGCTACAACAAGACTCCCTGCAGTGCTATCACCGTATGCAAATTGTCTAGCCTCTGCTTCTGTAGGAAACGATTTATATTGCGCACCAGGATATCCCTTCACTTGTCGCTCACAGTCTGGCCAAGTCAGATAAATACCTGGTGTAAGGCCGACTCGAACTGCATAATATTTTTTCGCCATACTTACTCCATTGTCAATGGCACTACTTGACCATTCACTACTTGAATTAACTCCTTAGGAGATACTTTCACCTGCATACCTCGTAGACCTGCACTGACATACACGGTAGACAAGGTATCAATGGTGCTGTCAAAGAATGTAGGAAATGCTTTTTTCATACCCACTGGGGAGCAGCCCCCTCGCAAATATCCCGTGAGAGGTAATAAATCCTTCACCGCAATGAGTTCTACCGATTTATTACCGCTCACACGAGCCGCTTGT
The DNA here is from genome assembly GCA_963518725.1 of uncultured Veillonella sp. Taxonomy (GTDB): domain Bacteria; phylum Bacillota; class Negativicutes; order Veillonellales; family Veillonellaceae; genus F0422. Next base: position 6,280 of record CAUQLO010000002.1, read on the forward strand.
TTTAAATCTAATTCCCCTTCCACTGGAATGCAAAATACTACATGTCCTGTCACATTTCCTTTGCCTACCAATGTTTTAAATACTTCTTTTGGTGGAATATGCAATGATTCTGCCACATGAATCCCTGCACCACGCTCTTCTGACCATTCGTAGGTCAACACGTCATAGGCAATATGGTGGGTATCCAACATGCGTAAGGCATTGGTTTTCTTATGTCCTTTTTTACTCATAGGAACTCCTATTTATTGGTAATTTTAGAAATATTTTTTAACTCAATCCGCAAGGTACCATTTTCATTGGTCGAGATTTCTATAAATTCTCTATCGTTCATATATTCCACTGGAAATGAAAGTTCGATACCTGTGTCTGTTTTTATCTTGTGTTGCTTGCCTATCTTCGTAGCATAGGTGCGACTCACTGGTAATGGCCCTAGTAAATCTTCTTCTTCCAATTCTTTCAAAGCCGCTTGTTTTTGAATCGGATTAGACTCAAATACTTGTTCAATAATTTGACGGGCTTCGATAGTATCAGATACCTCTGCATTTTTTGCCAACAGCTCTTTCGTCTTTGCCATAGCTTCTACGCCCGGTTGCTCATGCGCGTTTGATACACGATCCACAACGGTGCGCACTTTTTTCACTGTATCTTTCGAGGATGGATGCATGGATACCTGAAAAATTCGCTCCTCTAAAAAGCGCATTTTTTCGCCATCAAATTCGCCTTTGGGTTCAAACACACGAATGGATAAATCAGATAATTTAATACTAGCAAAGCCATATAATTTCTGTGTTACCGTCGGCAATACGGCGCGATGTTCCACGAGTTTCGTCGCCAATGAACCATTTTCTTCTGCCATTAATTGATGGGTATATCCATCATGAGCTTTACAGAGGAGAATGCAGAGATACGGTTGCTCCCCTTGGGCATCACAGACAATCATATCCAACACGCAAGGGTCCATGGCTTGTGCCATGTAGGTAAATAACGTTTCTCCTAGTTCTCGACCAAACTCTACAAGGCTTATCTCCTTGTCACCAAATTGTTTGATTTTTCGTCCCCACGGTGTTTGTTCAGAAATATATCCCGTCCGTGCCCCCGGATCTTGTAGGGCTTTCATCACATGCATTTCTAAATAACTCTGTATGTCTGGCCCATCAATTTCCATAGGATAGTCTGAATAGGCTGGCATAGAAGATGTAAAATCAAACACCTCTAATACGGCTGCATTAATTTGCATAATTCCTCCTCAACAACAAAGAGCTTTGCCTCTGACAAAGCTCCTATGCTGTTATCTATTCTGTTTCACATAGTCATATGTTTTTTCTAATCCTTGTGACAAGTTCCATTTAGGCGCATAACCTAATATGTTTCTTGCTTTTTCAGTACTCAACAAGGAATGTTTAATATCACCGATACGAGCTTCTTTGTAGTCCCGCGCCACATCTACCCCTGCAATCGTTTCTAATGTATCAATTAAAGCATTCACAGAGATACCTGTTTCTGTACTGACATTAATAATGCCCGTCACATCATTATCAAGGCCCAGTAGATTGGCTTCCACTACATCATCGACGTAAACAAAGTCACGAGTTTGTTCACCGTCTCCAAAAATGGTAATCCCCTCTCCATTGGCGACACGCTCGCAGAAGATGCTAACTACGCCACCTTCTCCGCCATTGCCTTGTCGAGGCCCATACACATTGGAGTACCGATAACAGATGTACGGCAATCCAAAGGATTCTTCATAGATTCTTAAATAGCCTTCTGTGGTCGATTTCGTTAGGCCATAGCAGGAGCGAGGTATGCCTATCATGTTCTCCGTGAGCGGCATCTCCTCTAAATCGCCATAGACGGCGGCGGAGGAAGGCATGAGGAATTTTTTGACTCCTACTTTCACAGAGGCCTGCAATAAATTTAACAATCCCATAAGGTTGATATCGCAATCTTCTGTTGGGTTGACCATAGATTCTGATACCACAGTTTGCGCAGCCTCATGGAATACATAGTCAGGTTTGAATTGTTGAAATACCTCTAGGATCCTAGCATCTCGTATATCTAGTTCCATAAACTCCGCCTTAGGGTTGATAAATTCTCGTACCCCACTGCTTAAGTTATCGATGACTAGTACACGATGTCCTTCTTGAATTAATCGATCTACTAAGTGAGAGCCTATAAACCCAGCTCCCCCTGTTACACATATATTCATAATTATAATTCCTATTTTTACACAGTGTCTAATGCATACTTGCTACGTAAATTATACCGCAATTCTAATAAATCTGAAAGGTATATTCCCCTATCGTTCTGTTCGAATATCGTAGGTTTTACCATCAGTTCGTATAGTGACCGTTCCCATCGTATCTGTACGATAGATGTCTACTTTTTCCTGTGAAAGTCGTTCCATCGCTTTCACCCCCGGATGTCCATAGGAATTGTGTAAGCCAGCGGAGATAACCGCAGCTTCTGGTCGCACAGAGCGAATGAAGTCTTTCTCACTAGATCCATTACTACCGTGATGGCCTACTTTCAACACTTTACTAGACATCTTCGTATTTTGTTCTTTAATGAGACGTGCTTCTTCTTCTTTCTCCGCATCACCTGTCATGAGCATAGAGAACTTGCCAAAGATCAATTTACCAACAATGGAGTTATTATTTTGATGCACTTGACCCTTTTTATCACCCAATACTTCTCCTACCCATGGAGCGTAGACTTCGAAATAAGCACCATTGCCAAAATCTAAGCGGTCTCCTTTGTGGAGCGTTTCATGATGCATATGTTTCGTTTCAATCATTTTCAAATAGGTACGGTACGTACCACTATCGATGTCGATGCCATTATCATACACATGTTTGATGGGAATCGCTTTGGCGATGGCATAAAAACCACCAATATGATCCGCATGAGGATGGGTTAAAATCACGTTTTCTAACTCCGTCACACCATATTTTTTTAATAACGCCACCACTTGAGGTCGATGTTCTATATCTCCTGTATCAATCATGGAGAATCGATCCCCTACTTGGATTAAGATAGCATCGCCTTGTCCAATATCCAATACATGGACTTTCATGGTTCCCGTTGGTGCTTGCGTAGATTGACTTACTTCTGTCTTTGCAACATTTGCATTCACCTGTGAAAGTTCTTTTCCACAGCCTACTAGACTTATTAGTGCTACTACCAACACACCTAACAAGAGTAGATATTTATATATTGTTTTTTTCATATGTAAGTACTTTCTAACCTCTATGTATTACAACGTTATTACAGTGTTAGATCCTGCTTGTATCCATCTATGCTTCGTAGTACACGACCAATTCGCTGTGCTACCTCTGTAGGAGTAAAGCCTGGACCAAGATCATCTAGGGCTAGATCTCCAGCACGACTATGTGCGTATATAGCAATATTTATAGCGTTCATAGTATTCATAGGGTTTAGATTTTGATTCAGCATACAACCAATGACACCCGCTAATACATCACCCATGCCTCCAGTACCCATATAAGGATTACCTGTTGTTGTTACATAAACTGCATCAAATGGAGTGGCAAGAATTGTGGGTTGCCCTTTGAGCACTACATACACGCGGTACTCTTCTGCAAATGCTCTAGCATATCCAATAGGATCATCATATAGGTCTCTAATATGTATTCCTGTGAGTGCAGAAAATTCACCGAAGTGTGGCGTTAGGACGAGCGCCCGCTCTTCTTTACCTAATGTGGCTGAGCACCATTTTAACACGGATAGATCACTAGCTATCGCCATTAACCCGTCTGCATCAATGACCATGTGACTATCTGTAACAGATTGCATGCATTGAAGTAAATAGTTTTTATCACGATTACTTCTACCACCACCGGGACCAATGACGACTGTGCTATTTCCATCTAATCGTTCTACATCTTTACTATCACGAATCATCATTTCAGGGCGACTCAAGGACCGCAATGCATCTAACTCATCCGTTCTAGATACAATCGTTACTTTCCCAGCTCCGCTCCGTAAGGCTCCTTCAGCACTTAATATGGGGGCTCCATAGATTCCTGGAGAACCACCTATAATATAGACGTGTCCATTGGTTCCTTTATGAGCAATAGGAGAACGAGGCTCTACATGCAAGGATTCTGCGTTATTCCAATAAATTACAGGCCACTTATGCTCTGATTCCCATAAGCCCTGATGCGGAAATGGATATCCGATACTGCCTATACTCAACTTTCCTACACGTTCTCTTCCCGGATAGAAAAGCATACCCACTTTAGGCGCTAACAATGTAATGGTTTCATCTGCTCTGAATGCAGAAAAATCTGCATATCCAGTTAATCCATTGACGCCACTCGGAATATCGATGGCAATACATGTTCGTGTATCACTATGCGAACGCCATTCATGACATTGGTCAAAAATAGATGCTATCGGTTCTGACAAGAAACCGTGAAAGCCTGTGCCAAACACACCATCCACTACAACGCTTACATTCCGTAATACATGTGGAGGGATTAGATTCCCACTAGACTGTATCATCGCATCAGTTACAATCCTAACAGTAATATCATCTAGGGTGTTTACCACCTTCCATTGTTGCTGAAACAAAGGAGAACCTTCTTCTGGATTTCCTAATAGAGCAACATAGATAGTCACTTCAGGCACTTCCGCTAACAAGCGAGCTGCCACTAGAGCATCACCGCCGTTATTACCGATACCACAAAGAAATAAAACTCCTTTAGGCCCCTTACCTTCTTGTATATATCTCTGTACTACCTCAAACACAGATCGTCCTGCATGTTCCATCAAATGAGATACTGGAAGTCCTAAACTTTCAATATATTGATCTACTATATTAACTTGCTTTGGTGTTACTAGTCGCATAGGTCTAACCTCTAATATACAATGACTGTACTTGTCGCATATTCACGACAATGACTAATAGAAACTTGCAGTGTTTCATACCCTAAGGCTTTCATTTGCTCACGAAAATAACCTTTACAGGTCAGCACCGGTGCGCCCCAGGCATCGTGTGTGACTTCGATATCCTGCCAAGATCCATAGCGAAATCCTGTACTTAATGCTTTCACGCAAGCTTCTTTGGCAGAAAAGATACCCGCAAAGGAGGACGCCGCTTGTTTGTTCCGTCCCCATGCATAGTTTCTTTCATACTCTGTAAACACACGGCGAAGAAAGCTGTCTCGCTGCATCGCTAGTTCCATACGGTGAATCTCTATAATATCTGTTCCAACGCGAATCATATTAGCCTCGCAGTTTGCGAATCATATCTGCTCTATCTGGAGCTCCGAATACAGCAGATCCTGCCACTAATAGTGTAGCTCCTGCTTCACGTACCAAAGGAGCTGTTTCTAGGTTAATACCGCCATCTACTTCTACCACAGCTTGGGTATTCCCCACAGAATCCAGTAATTGTCGTGCTTGCTTTACTTTTTTCACCGCATTATGGATAAAAGATTGTCCCCCGAACCCTGGATTTACACTCATGATTAAGATTAAATCCAAGTCTTCCGCAATATCTTCTAATAGAGACACAGGTGTGGATGGGTTTAAGGAAACGCCTGCTTTCATACCACTCGCTTTAATAGCTTGAATCAAGCGATGGGCATGTGGTACTGCTTCCCAGTGAAAGGTAAAATAGGTCACGCCAATCTTAGCATATTCTTCTACATAATCTCCTGGATTTTCCACCATTAAATGGACATCGAAAGGCAGTGATGTATGCGGGCGCAATGCTTTTACCACAGGGGCTCCGAAGGTTAAGTTCGGCACAAAGTGTCCATCCATCACATCGATGTGAAGTAAGTCCGCCCCTCCTTCTTCAATAGTGCGAATGTCTTCTCGTAAATTGGAAAAGTCTGCTGATAGCATAGAAGGTGCAATTTGAATCATCTTATCGTCTCCTTTGGTCTTCAATTTCAGATTTTATGGTCAAATAGGATTGATACCGTTGTTGACTAATATGACCACTCTCTAAGGCTTCTTTTACAGAACAAATAGGTTCGTGACTGTGAGAGCAAGGACTGAATTTGCAGCCCCCATCATAATCCCTAAACTCTGGGAAGGCATAGATGAGATCATCCAATGTCATACCCGTATGTTCTAAGGCGGAAAATCCCGGCGTATCCATGATAAAGGAACTTTCATCCAAGCTATATAAGGATGCATGGCGCGTTGTATGACGGCCTCGTTTAATCTTATCGCTCACAGCCCCTGTTTGGAATGCAAAGTTCTGATCCACAGCATTGAGCAAACTGCTTTTACCCACACCGGAAGGCCCTGCAAAGGCACTGATGTGACCATGCAAAGCCTGCCGCAGTTCCTCTATGCCTTCTCCAGTATAGGTAGAGGTGCAGATAACTTTGTATCCTATCCTTTCATAAACCTGTTGTAAGGCTAGGGTATCCTCTGTATGTAGGTCATATTTATTGATGACTAAAACAGGAGGAATCCCACTATGATGGACCATTACTAATAACCGATCCAATAACAAAGGATGAATATCTGGTTCCCTCGCAGCCACTACCACCATTACTTGGTCAATATTGGCGATGGCAGGACGGCGCAGAGAATTTCTGCGCTCCTCAATACCATCGATCCAACCATCATCCGTAATGGTTACCGTATCGCCTACTAATAAAGAGTAGCGGTCTTTTTTTAATCGCCCACGCACTTTACACTCATGCACCTCACCACTTGGTGTTTGCACGTAAAAGTAGCCATTCATATTTTTAATCACAACACCTTGTTTCATCGTATCTCCTATAAGGATTGCTCTTGCACTAATGCATTGTTTAAATAAATTTGAACTCGCACATTACCTGTACCAGATACATTTTTAATGATGCGGTCCCCAGGAGCATTGCTGCCATCATATACAACACGGCCACCTTCATCATCGATGAGCACTATTTTTACTTGTTGCGCACTGCGACCATTCGGAACTGTAATGTCTACGGTACCTTTTGTTGTACCCCCTGCTTTATTGCTTTCTTTCTTACCATCTTTTGGTTGTCCTACTAAGGTCACGCTTTCATCTCGTTTTACCGTAGACCCTGGTGCTGGACTCACTGCGGAAACCACTGCTGTATCTTCGTTGGAACCTGAGATTTTACTAATGCTTAAGCCCAAATTACCCAAGGCTTCTTTCGCTTCTTTAATCGTCATACCTACCACATTAGGAATTTCCACCATAGTAGATTTAGTTTGATTAATCGTAATGTCTACAGTAGCTCCTTTAGAGGCTTTACCGCCCGCTTGTAGACCTTGGCTAATGACTACTCCATCATCTTTGCTGGTATCGCTGGTATAGGAGATTTTACCGATGGACAAGCCTAATGCTTTTAGTTTTTCTCTAGCTTGATCAAAGCTCATGCCCTGTAAATCTGGAATAGTAATATCACCAGCACCCTTGCTGACTACTAAATGTACCATCCGTTGTTCTTTCACCGTTTCACCCGGTTCTGGGCTCTGTGAAATAACTTGCCCTGCTGGGACATCGGAATTGGTCACTTCCGAGCTAGAAACACGCAGATGCCGTTCTTCCAACAACCGTGTGGCTACACTCAATTGTTTCCCCACTACATTCGGCACATCTACGGTGGAGTTACTCCAGAAATTACCAAAGCTTAAAAAGGCCCACAAGAATGCTAAAATAAAGGCAAACACAGCGCCGCCGATGATGTATTTTTGCGGTAAACTGCCCAATTTGCCAAGTAAGCCTTCTTGACGTTCTTCCTCTTCCTCCATCACTTCTTCTTCCAATGGAGGCAACACTTGTGTGGCAAAATCATGTTGCATAGGTCTCGCCGAGGTACCTCCCCGATAGCCTAATGACATGCGCAAAGCTTGAATCATCTCAGAAATCGATCCAAATCGTTTGCCCGGTTCTTTTTCCAAAGCCGTTAATACCACTTGTTCTAATTGTGGAGGAATCAAACTATTTTTAATGCGCGGTGCAATGACCCGATCTTTCACATGTTGCAAAGCGACACTGACCGGAGTTTCACCTCTAAACGGCACTTCTCCCGTTAATAACTCATAGAGAACGACCCCTAGAGAATAAATATCTGTGCTCACATTGATGGTTTTCCCACTAGCTTGTTCCGGAGAAATATAATGAGCCGACCCCATCACCGAATTCGTATACATCATAGTAGCCGCCGAATTGATAGCTCTCGCAATGCCAAAATCGGTCACTTTCACACGACCTGCATCAGTAATTAAGATATTATGAGGTTTCACATCACAATGAACAATGCCCATCATATGTGCATGCTCCAAACCTTCTGCGATGGCAATAGTGATTTTCACCGCTTCTTGAATGGTTACACGAGAATGATGCTGAATGTATTCTTTCAACGTACAACCTGCTACATATTCCATAATAATATAGTGAAAGCCTTGATCGTATCCTACGTCATACATGCTCACCACATTTTGATGATTCAATTTACCCGCTGCTTGCGCTTCTCGTTTAAAGCGCGCTACGAAGTCTTGATCACTGCCAAAGTTTTGATGCAAAATTTTAATCGCCACTGGTCTACCCAATAATGTATCCTTACCGCGATACACGTCGGCCATGCCACCAATGCCAATTTTCTCCTGCACTTCATAGCGATGATCAAAGACCAGTCCCACTAATGTATGTCTATCCATAAGTCACCTCTTTATATACGACCAAGTACGATTGTTACATTATCCCGTGCCCCTGCGTCATAGACGAGTTGCACTAAATCTTCGAGAGTTCTATTTTCATTGGATTCCTCTGAAAGTACCTCTGCAATACGAGACTCTTCAATATAACCAGATAGACCATCGCTACATAGTAGGATCCGTTCATGTTCATGAACTTCTATCATACCCGTATCTACTTCTACCTTGTCATACACTCCAATCGCCCTTGTCAGCATATTACGCTTCGGATGATGGATTACTTCTTCTTCTGTAATCGTTCCCGCTTCCACTAATTGTTGCACCATAGAATGATCATTGGTCAACCGTTGCAAGCCACTCTTATCATACCGATAGAGACGGCTATCACCCACATGGGCCCAATATAAGGTAGAGTCCTGTAGATACGCCACTACCGCAGTAGTACCCATTCCTTCTAACTCTTTATAGGTTTTACTTTTTTCATAGACCATATGGTTCGCTTTTTGTATGGCTCGCTCCAAGACAGCTGTTGTTATCTCTGGTGCTGCCTGTACCACTTCTACAATCGTATCCACAACCATAGTGCTGGCATATTCTCCGCCTGTATAACCCCCCATGCCATCAGCAACAATAAGGAGTGGTCCATTGGCGTAGAATCGATCTTCGTTACGCTGGCGAACTAGACCTGTTTTACTGATCCCTAAACTAATCATAACATCCCTTCTTTCAAAGATTGTTGATGTTGTATTTTTAATTGACCGCAAGCTGCTTGAATTTCATCACCCATTTCCTTGCGAATCGTCACAGACACTCCATAGGATTCTACAATCGATTTAAAGTGCTGCATCGCCTTCATAGATGGCTTGTATAAATGAATGTGTTCATTCCCATTCACGGGAATTAAGTTCACATTGCAATGAGGGAACTCTTTTGCAATCGTTCCCAACTGATGTGCCTCTGTTTCAGAAGAGTTCACATCTTGAATTAAGATATATTCAAAGGTAATTCGTCGCTCTGTACGTTTATAGTATTCTGCCACTGCATCCAATACATCTTGTAATGCATAGGTAGCCCCAATAGGCATGATCTCTTTACGTGTTGCATCTGTAGTAGCATGCAAGGATAGTGCCAATGTTATGGGCAATTCTAACTCCGCAAATCGATAGATATTCGGCACTAATCCACAAGTGGACACCGTCATGCGCCGATAGCCGATATTAAAACTTTCCTTCTCATGGATAAATCGCAACGCATCCATGGTATTATCAAAGTTTTGCAAAGGCTCCCCAGATCCCATCACTACAATAGAGTGCACTTCTTCTTTGATGATACTTTCAAATAAGAGCAATTGCCCTACAATTTCAGCCACCGTTAAATTACGGAATAAACCTTCCGTTGTAGAGGCACAAAAGATACAACCCATAGCACAGCCCACTTGCGAGGACAAACATACAGAATTGCCATAATGCTGTTTCATCAGTACCGTTTCCACTTGATTGCCATCTCCGAAACGGAGCAATAATTTTTTCGTATTTCCATCGGAGCTTGTACTTTCACGTACCACCGTAGGCACTGTAATGGTACAATGTTCTACTAACCATTCACGCATTGTCTTTGGAAGCTGCACCATCTCTTCCATAGAAAATACGTGACGTTGGTAGATATAATCCATAATTTGTTTGGCACGGAATTTAGGGAATCCCCCTTCTGTCACAACGTTACTTAACGCTGGTAATGACAGACCTATTAGTTCTATCATGCTGTCTCCTTACGTAAACGGGCTATAAAGAATCCGTCCATATCATGTACATGTGGCAATAATGTCACCATGGGACCTTCTGCCTCAAATGGTAACAATGGCGCTACATTTTCTATCACAAAATTAGGATGTGAGGCAAGGAATGATTGCACCACCGCTTCATTCTCTAAGGTATTGATGGTACACGTAGAATACACCAAATGGCCGCCTACTTTGACATAGTTACTAGCAATATCTAAGATCTTCTCTTGTAGGATAGGCAGTTCTGTTAATTGAGACGGTTCTTTGCGCCATCTCATGTCTAATTTTTTCTGCAATATACCTAATCCAGAACATGGCGCATCTACGAGAACTGCGTCGTACTTTTCTTTCCAGTCTTCACGAAGTTGTGTCGCATCGCCCACGGTAGCCTGCACATTTGTCATGCCTAACCGAGTGGCATTGGTTTGTAATAATTCCACCTTATGCTCATGGATATCTGTAGCTACAATAGATCCTGTATTGCCCATTAAGGTAGCCATGTGCATCGTCTTTCCGCCCGGTGCTGCGCAAGTATCCAATACATGCATGTGCGCTTTTGGATTCATTGCATAGGCTACGGCCATAGAGGCCTCGTCCATAAATGTGAGTAACCCTTCTCGCACCCATTTGGCATGTTGCAATTGCCCTTTATGAGAGTGAATCAAAATCGCATCTGGCAACATATGGCTTGGTTCCACCCCCCATTGCGCCTGTGAAAGTTCTTCTAACAACGCCTCTCGACTGATTTTCAAGGTATTCACGCGAGCCGTTAAGAGCGGTGTTTCATTAAACCAAGCACAAAGGTCGATTGTCTCTTCTACGCCTCGTTGTTCCATCCATAATGTAACCAACCACAACGGTTGATTATAAATAAAGGAAATCCGTTCCGCCTCTGTAGTAGCCAATGCATCTACCCCTATGTCATCTCGTTTCCGATCCACATTGCGCAACACTGCATTGACAAATCGATCCATTCCGGGAGCCACTTTTTTCGTTAATTTTACACTTTCATTCACAGCGGCACTAGAGGGCACCTTATCCATGTATAGCAACTGATAGATGCCTAGTCGTAGGATTTCAAGGACCATAGGTGATAGTTTTTTAATCGCTTTTTTCGTCAAATGCACGATAATAGCATCTAAATAATTTTGACGGCGCACCACACCATATACTAATTCAGTAAAAAATCTGCGATCTAAATCACCTAGTGATTCTTGTATCATATACTGCGGCAATACGATATTGGCATATTTTTTATCTCGATGGATCTCCACCAAGGCATTCATGGCCAATCTACGAATATTCTTATGTTCTTGTTTTCCTATCGTTTCCATACAGTAACCTTTCTATGACAGTCTTGATGTCATCTGTGTTGACCCTTGTATTGCAACAAGGTCCACAAGGACGTTCATTTAATACGCCAATGACAGGTATGGGAAATACATCCGCCATGCCACTCACTAAATCTCGCTCGCAGGCAATGGCAACAATCGCTTGAGGGCGTATTTCTTTAATTTTTAATCTCGCTAAGGTTCCCCCAGTAACCACGATAAAGTGACATCCATAGGTATCCGCTATCTCCAGTAATGTACCCACTTGGCATCGCCCACAGCGCTTGCAATTCTGTACATCCGTAGTCACTTTATGCACACAGTCAGATAATTGTATGCAATGCGGTGTCAACAATAATAAGCGATGTGGTTCTACTTGATAGACCTGGGTACTCACTAAATGATTAATCAATGCAATCAAGGATTGGCTCACTTCATCAGACGTACGCCCTAGTGCTTTTGCCAATAGAATCACAAAGGGAAAGAGCAAATATAAGCCTCGATTCGACAGACGTAGCAAAATAGGATGTTGAATGGGATACATCGTCACTAATGCCATATAGAACCACATAGCAACACCCACAATGATGGGTAATAGCAAGATACTTTCCACCAATAGACCCACCATCATGCCCCATGCCATCAAGCTAGAATGCATCATGTATACCACCCAGCTCCATACACCTGTGATGAGACCTATTGCCAGTGCTGTTAATCGTAAGTATAAGCCATAAGATTTATACATCTCCAAAGCAAACTCCCTTTGTCAGCTGATGGCCTCTTGCAAAATCACCAGCATTCATACGCTTTTTATTCTCTGGTTGCACTTCTATCACTCGCAATACACCATGACCGGTAAACACACTGAAAGAATCCTTCTCTACCTCTACCACAGTGCCCTCTTTTGGATATCCACAGGCGCCCTGCAAGCGTTCTGGACTATACATAGACTCATGATTCACCTTAGCATGCCAGAATTTAATGCGTTTTCCTTCTAAGAATGTATAGCATCCAGGGCTCGGATTAAAGGCTCTAATCTTCGCCGCCAATTCCGCTGCAGGTTCTGTGAAAGCAAGCAAGCCCATTTCTTTTGTAATTTTACCTGTTTCCACGGCCTCTTCATGACATTGTGGAATTCTTGATAACTCGCCTCGTTGAATGGCTTCTACAGTAGGGACAATCATTTGCGCACCTAGTTTTGCTAGAGTCTCAAACAAAGTACCCGACGTGTCCTCTTCTGTCACAGGAATGCGCTCCATACAGAGAATATCGCCTGTGTCCAAGCCTTCATCCATATGCATAATAGTCATGCCCGTTTCTCTTTCATCGTGCCACACCGCATATTGAATCGGCGCCGCCCCTCTATATTTAGGCAATAAAGATGCATGTAGATTAATGCAACCCAATGGCGGTTGATGGATCAACCATGGTGGCAATATTTTCCCGTAAGCAATGACGATGACAATATCTGGTGCTAACTCTTTGAGTAACGTTTCTGCTTCTTCATTGCGCAAAGATTGTGGTTGATACACGGGAATATTATGAGCTAAAGCCAACTCTTTGGTCGGTGGCATTTGTAATTTATTGCCACGCCCTTTTGGTTTATCTGGTTGACAAAATACGCCTACCACATCGTGGGAGCTGTCTAGCAAAGCTGCCAATGTAGGAACTGCTATATCGGGAGTTCCCATGAATACGATACGAAGTGGATTCATTTTATTGTTCCTTTTTATGAATGAAAATTTCATTAGGGTTCACTAATTTTTCAACAAATAATATGCCGTTTAAGTGGTCAATTTCATGTTGAAAAATTCTAGCCAAGAATCCTTCTGCTTTAATTTTAATTTTCTTGTTATTACGATTGATACCATGGACTTCGATTTTATCGTATCGCTCTACATCGCCAAATAGTTCCGGCACACTCAAACAGCCTTCTAAGCCAATTTGGGATCCTTCTTTTTTAACGATTTCTGGATTGATCACTTCAATGAGTCCATTTCCATCGTCTAATACAATGATACGTTTCGACACATTCACTTGTGGCGCTGCCAATCCAACACCATCTGTTTTATACATAGTTTCCGCCATATCATCTAATAATTGACGGATTTTTTTATTTACGAACTCTACTGGTTCTGCAATTTGTTTCAATACAGGATGACCTGTTGTCATAACTTCTAAAACTGCCATTGTCCCTCCTAAACTGGATCCACATCAATATACATGTGGGGCATTGTAAATATATGGGAATCATACATGTAAGCTTTAATAGAACTTACATCTTTCCCGCGAATCATAATACATAATCGATACATATCTCGTATCTTAAACGCGCCATTTTCATAGGGTCCTAAGACGTCGATACCGTGGCCTTTCGCCACTTGGCGCAACTGGGTTGCTAACTCTGTAGCTCGTTGTTTAACGCCTTCTATTTTGCCATCTAATAAGGTAATTTGAATCATCTCACCAATGGGTGGATATAGCAAAGCCCTACGAGCTTCGATTTCCTCAGCGTAAAAACTTTCATAATCATGGGCTGTGCTATGGCGAACTGCATAATGTTCTGGACTATAGGTTTGTACCACCACACGTCCTTCTTTTTGACCGCGCCCTGCACGACCGGCGGCCTGTGTCAGTAAATTGAAAGTTCGTTCTGCTGCTGTATACACCGGAATGTGTAATATAGAATCTGCAGTAATAATCCCTACTGCCGTTACATTTGAAAAATCGTGACCTTTTGCCACCATTTGTGTACCTAATAAAATATCATAGTGTCCTTGTGCAAAGTCCTCTAATATCCGTTCTGACTCTCCTTTTTTAGAGGCCGTATCTTGATCTAATCGAGCGACTCTAGCTTTGGAAAAGCGTTTTTTCAGCTCTTCTTCTACCTTTTGCGTGCCTGTCCCGAAAAAGCCAATTTTTTTGCTTCCACAATGAGGGCATATATTTGGGGTTCGTTGATGATGGTCGCAATAATGACAGTGTAAATCTTGGCCTGCCCGATGGTAGACCATGGAAATATCGCAGTGCGGACATTGTATGCTTTTCCCGCACTCACGGCACATCACAAAGGTACTATGACCTCGACGATTTAACAAGAGAATGGCTTGTTCCCCTTTTTGCAAAGTTTCATAAATCAACGTGTGCATGGCAGAGGAAAATACGGAATAATTGCCATAGAACATTTCCTCTTTCATATCGATAACAGATACCTTCGGCATCGGTTGATGAAAGATACGATGCTGGAGAGACAGCAACTCATACTCACCTTGTTGCGCCTTATAATAGGCTGCTATGGATGGTGTGGCGGACCCAAAGATAAGGGGGCAACCATTCGCTTCACTGCGCCACTCTGCCACTTTACGAGCATCATAGCGAGTCATATCCTGTTGTTTATAGGACGGATCATGCTCTTCATCGACCACAATGAGACCGATATCTTCTGTAGGTGCAAAAATAGCTGATCGAGCCCCTATGATAATATGGCTGTCTTTTCGGCGCAATCGCTCCCAATTGTTATAGCGCGCCCCTTTTGTGAGCTGACTATGAAAGACAACCACTTCTTGACCAAATCGTTCCACAAAGCGTTTGACGATTTGTGTAGTCAACGCAATTTCCGGCACTAAAATGATGACGATTTTATCTTTTGCAATCGTTTCCTGTGCTGCCTTTAAATAGAGTTGCGTCTTGCCACTTCCCGTCACACCATGGAGCAAAAAGGTTTTGCTCTGCCCCGTTTCTAAGCTCTCATGAATCTTCTCATACACAGAAGATTGCGCCTCTGTTAAGGGAATATCTTGGTCAGAATTGATAGCACTATACGCCGTCGTGGTCATTTCATAACGCAAATCCACATGAATATGAGGGCATTCTTTCACTTGTCGAATCACAGGAAGCGCAAAGCCTGCTGATTTTAATTCTGGAATCGGTGTAGGCCCATGGGTTAGTAAATACTCCGCTAGTAACCGTTGTTTGCGTTTGCGCGTTTCAAAATAGTCTACCCGAAAAGCCTCTGTGGGAGCTAACCACTCCACCTTCGGTCTGTCATAGGATTTTAATTTGCTCTTATCTACCGTGAATAAGCTCAAGGCCTCTGCAAAGGTGCACATATAATATTCACTCAGTTTGCGAGCTGTATCCATCATCTCTGGAGAAAACCAAGGAACGGGATCCAACACATCTATGATTTTTTTTAGTTTAAAAGGCGGATTTTCTATCGTACTATAACCCACTAAAATCCCTTCGTCACGTGAGGCCCCTAAAGGAACTGATACACGTGTTCCTATGGCCACATGTCCAAAGGATTCTGGAATTTCATAGGTTAATGGTTTATTTAATTGTTTCGCAGGACGATTGATAATTATTTCACCTAATAGCATTGTAACCTCCTGACTAAACACTCTCCATTATACCATGATTAGCCCCATCATTCCTACTCTAATAGGGGATTCTACTATACTTTTTAGCAATCAACCATATGTACCTATTAGATATGCCATACGGATTTGTCATCTAGATTAGTGTCGATATTTTCCGCCTAGTTTTGCCGTCTAAATTTGCTATCTAAATTTACTGTCTATATTTGTTCGGTAAATTTAACTTTTAAATTTGACCTCTTGATTTACATGCAAAAAGAGGACAGGGAATAATCCCTATCCTCTATAGTTTACATTACATAATATATCAGTACTGTTATACACTAACCATGTATGTATTATAGACCTGCATCTTTGCGAAGCGCTTCTGCTTTATCAGTGCGTTCCCAAGGAAGATCTACATCTGTACGTCCAAAATGTCCATAGGCTGCTGTTTTTTTGTAATGTGGTTTCAACAAGTCTAACATTTTAATGATACCTGCTGGACGAAGGTCGAAATGTTTCGCTACTAATGCAGAGATTGCTTCTTCTTCGATTTTTGCAGTACCAAATGTTTCAACCATGATGGATACAGGTTTCGCTACGCCAATAGCGTAAGCAACTTGTACTTCACATTTATCAGCAAGACCAGCCGCTACGATATTTTTAGCTACATAACGAGCTGCATACGCTGCAGAACGGTCAACCTTTGTAGGATCCTTACCGGAGAATGCTCCGCCGCCATGACGAGCCATACCTCCGTAAGTATCTACGATAATTTTACGACCAGTCAAACCAGCATCCCCTTGAGGACCACCGATTACGAAACGACCTGTTGGATTGATGAAATATTTTGTATTTTCATCGATAAATCCTTCTGGAAGTACTGGGTCGATAACATATTTTTTAATGTCTGCTTGAATTTGTTCCAATGTTACTTCTGGACTATGTTGTGTAGAAATAACGATAGTTTCAATACGTTTAGGTTTGCCATCAACATATTCTACAGTCACTTGTGTTTTACCATCTGGACGAAGATAATCTAATGTACCATCTTTACGAACTTTTGCTAGTTGACGAGATAAACGGTGAGCCAAGCTAATAGGCATAGGCATTAATTCTTCAGTTTCGTTAGATGCAAAACCGAACATCATACCTTGGTCACCAGCACCAATTTTATCGAATTCGTCGCTACCGCCTTCACGGGATTCCAATGCTTCATCAACACCCATAGCGATATCTGCAGATTGTTCATCAATAGCTACATTAACGCCACAAGTATCAGCATCAAAGCCAAATTTCGCACGAGTATAACCGATTTCACGAATTGTATCACGTACAATATGAGGAATATCTACATATGTATGTGTAGTAATTTCACCTACTACGTGAACTTGACCTGTTGTTACTAATGTTTCACATGCGACATGCGCTGTTGGATCTTTTTCTAAAATCGCATCCAATACAGCATCAGAAATTTGGTCAGCAATTTTGTCTGGATGACCTTCTGTTACGGACTCAGAAGTGAAAAATACGTGTTTTTCTGCCATGAGTAAACCTCCAATAAAAAAATTCCCCATCCCAAAGACGAGGAATTATATCCCCATCTTCCGATTTAACATCGTTGGATTTAGCACCTTTTCCTTGCGGAATGGTTGCTGTAGCTTCAAAGGGCCTTTCCCTCCACTACTCTTGATGAGACTGTATCATACATATAATACTTAGTTTAAAATCACTACTTAAGATTATATCACATTCTTACAGCTCTGCCAAGGCTTGAATAATATGTTCTGCCACATCTAATTTCGACATATTGGACAAATTAACGATTCGATCATCGGGATAGATAAATGTCACTTCATTGGTGCTTACGTCGAATCCTGCATTTTCTTTGCTCACATCATTGGCCACTAACATATCGAGGTTCTTTTTACGTACTTTTTCTTTTCCATAGGCAATAACATCTTGCGTTTCCGCAGCAAAACCAATTAACTTTTGATGTGTTTTTCGTTCCCCTAATCCAGCTAATATATCAGGGTTCTTAACTAGCTCTAGTGTCATAGATGTTTGTTTTTTAATTTTTTGATCCGCCACTTCAGCCACTCCATAGTCCGCTACTGCCGCAGACATAATGACAGCATCTACAGACTCATAGAAATCATCGATGACCTGTTTCATTTCTACTGCTGTTTTCACTGGGATTCGACCGACGCCGAACGGGACTGGTAAATTTACTGGACCTGATACGAGAAATACTTTCGCTCCCGCTTGTGCTGCTTTCAACGCAATGGCATGTCCCATTTTACCACTGGATCGATTGGCAATATAGCGAACAGGGTCAATGGCCTCTTGAGTGCCACCTGCACTAACCAATATTCTTTTGCCTGCTAGCAAATTATTTTTACCTAATTCATAATATAGCCAATCTACAATTTTCTGAGGATCAGGTAAACGACCTTTCCCTTCTACGCCACATGCAAGAAGACCACTTTCAGGTGCTAGCACGCGGATACCACGACTACGCAATAATTCAAGATTTTCCTGGGTTGCAGGTTGAGCGTACATATTACTATTCATAGCTGGACAGATATAAATAGGAGCCGTTGTTGCTAATAGTTGCGTTGACAACATATCGTCTGCAATGCCATGGGCCATTTTAGCAATCATATTCGCTGTAGCTGGCGCTACAATGTACGCATCTGCCCATGTGGCATAGGCAATATGCTCCACATTCCAGTCATGAACATCTTCAAACATATCTACTGCTACAGGATGTTTACTAATTTCTCCAAATACGAGAGGGCTCACAAGTTTCGTAGCATTCTTTGTCATCACTACTTTTACTTCTGCTCCTGTTTTGCGCAAACGACTTACCAAATCGACTGCTTTATAGGCTGCAATCCCACCTGTTACACCTACCACAATATGCTTACCCTGTAAATTGTAATGACCATCTCCATTTATATGATCTAGAGTAGTTCTCAATGTTGTCTCTTCCAAGCCTGTCACCTTTCCTTTATTCATAAAATAGTTGCTTTCTCTTTCTTCCTATTATACAACAACTATCCACGGAATACATAATAAATAAGCTGCAACTATGAGCTATCCGCTAGTCTCATGTCACAGCTTATTTTTCCTGTAAATAACAGGAGATCCTAATATATAACATCTGCCCTTATGGGGTTATAAAGGCAAGGACAAATGAACGACAGTTTTTACTGGTTTCTTTGTACCATCTACTTTTTTAAATCCTAATGTAGTATATAACTCTTTTGCATTTTCCATGCTTGGCAAGCTATCTAATAGCAATGTTTTATATCCAAATTCACGAGCATCTTCTACAATCATTTTAGCCATGTTCGTACCTAAGGAACTATGTCTGAAAGCTGGTCGTACATACAAGCGTTTCATATCAGCTGTATTTTTATCTACCCGTCTCAACGCAACACAACCTGCCGGTTGATTGTCAACAAAGGCAATGTACAGCGCTTCGCCTTCACCTTTATATTTATCTTCCAATCCATGAAATTCTCTCAAATTTGCCGATACTCCAAGGGATTTTACATATTCTACAAATAAATCTTTTACTTCATCAATATAGTCATGACCATTACGAATTTCAAAGTTCATAAGTACTCCTCCTTATAGTATTATAGGATGCTCATATTATTAGTATTCGACGTCTTTTGGAAAACTCCTTTTAATTTTTTTAAATTTTTTCAAATTCTAAGGAGTTTCGTGAAACTTCGTGTTATAACCCGTGTTATCACCTCATATTTTTAAGTATTTTTTGTGGAGCCCTATGTAGAAAACACCTCCCAGACTCCATCAGTCCAAGAGGTGTTACTCATCTTATTGCTGTTGCAATGTTTTGCGGTTTTCTTTAATAGTTTCCAATTCTTTTTCTAAGTTAGCTTCCACGTATTTTAATACATCGCAAGCATATTGAACAGAACTATTTTTCAATTCATCAGAAGATTTATTAGCTTCAGCAATGATATGGTTAGCATGTTCTTGCGCTTGTTTTACAAGTTCGCTTTCTTCTGTTAATTTTTGAATATATTCTTTCGCTTGTTCAATTAAAGCTTCTGCTTGTTTTTGGCCTTCTGCAATGATGCGATCACGTTCTGCCACAATTCGACGAGATTCTTCTAATTCCAAAGGAAGAGATTCTGTCAACGCATCTACAAGACGCATGATATCTTCTTCTTCGATCATTTTTTTATTGGTTAATGGCATATGGCCACTAGTTTCAATTAAATTTTCTAATTCTTGTAACAATTTTTCTGTTTTCATGGTGTCCTCCTACTTTTCTTTGATATGATTAAATTTATGTTCTAATGCTTCTTTTACAACAGTTGGGACTAACCCTTCTAACTTGCCACCAAATTTAGCAAGTTCTCGAATCCCTGTAGAGCTTACAAAGGCGTACTTATTATTAGTCATAATAAATACTGTTTCAATATCATCGTCTAAAAATTTTGAAAATAAAGCCCTTTGAAATTCGTACTCAAAGTCGCTCAACGCACGCAATCCACGAATGATAATATGGCTATTGCGAGATTTCACATACTCATTGAGCAAGCCTTCTCCAAAATCTACTTCCACATTGGAAATGTGGGACACAGATTGTCGAATCAATTCTGCCCGTTCTTCTAGGGTAAATAAATAGTTTTTATTGGGGTTTTCCGCAATGACAACGATTAATTTATCTACTAGTTTACTAGCTCGTTCAAAAATATCAACATGGCCATTGGTAACAGGATCAAAACTACCTGGACAAACTCCTATTCTCACAATATAAACCCCTTTCTATGGTTCACGACTCATTATATCCACCCTCGTGTAACCGAAAGACAATTCTTTTACAATAGTCCAAGAAGGCGACAATTCTAACGTTTCATTTTTGTGACGTTCTATAATTAAAAAGCCCCCTTCTGCCAGTAGATCTAGGTCATCCACTAGTGTTACTGTTTTTTGTACATATCCTTTTTCATAGGGAGGGTCCGAAAAAATCAAATCAAACTGCTTCCCTTGTAATCGAGAAAGAGCCGATTCCATGGTGGACTTCATAATCTCTAATCGATCCGCCACTTTACAGTAGATCCCGTTATTTCGAATACATACTTCTGTGCGTGTATCAACGGCTACAGCATATTCTGCACCACGGCTCAAGGATTCAATGGCCAAAGCACCTGTACCCGCAAATAGGTCTAAGACGCGAGTCTCAAAAAACCCTTTTCGACTTTGGATCACATTGCAAATGCTCTCCCGCACCCGATCTTGGGTAGGCCTTGTGTCCATACCTTTCGGGGCCTGGATGGTATGCCCTTTTGCTGTACCTGAAATTATTCTCATACTTTTATTACCTATACTCGTATATTCTACATGATTTTACTACAGGGTACAATAGATTTTTTTAATCTTTCACCACTTCTTGTTTTACATCTCGATTCATCAATCGCAACAATACTTCTGCTGGTGGAACTTGATGGTAGAGAACTTCATATAATGCATTGGTAATAGGCATATCTACTCCTTTTGCTTTCGCTAAATCATAGACAATGCGGACTGCAAAAAATCCTTCTACAACCATTTGTGATTTCTCTATAATTTCTTCCATTGTTTCCCCATCTGCTAGCTTTTGACCGGCCCTGCGGTTTCTACTATGAGGACTCATGCAGGTAGCGATCAAATCTCCCATTCCTGAAAGTCCCGCATAGGTTTCAGCTTGAGCACCCATGGCTACACCAAACTTCGTCATCTCATGGAGACCACGCGTCAGCAAAGCCGCTAGCAAGTTATCCCCTAGCTGCATACCATGAGCAATACCCGCAGCTAAGGCGATGACGTTCTTGGTGGCACCACCTAGTTCCACGCCTACTACATCGGTATTTCCATACACTCTAAAACTAGAGCTACCCAAAGCTCCTTGCACTCTATGAATCGCCTCTTCAGAAGTGCTTGCTACCACCGTAGCAGCCGGCAAATTACGCCCTACTTCTTCTGCGTGATTCGGCCCCGACAGTATGGCTGTTGCTTTCACAATGGTCCCAATTTCCTCATCGATCACCAAAGATAAGCGTTTTTCCGTTTCTTTTTCTAGCCCCTTTGAGCATCCTACGACAACCATATCCTCTGTCATATAGGTGCGTATATCTTGTAAAGTACTGCGCACATAGCTGGAAGGAGTCACCAGTAAAACTACTTCTGCTCGGTCTAATGTCTGTTCATAGGAGTGGGAAAATGATAATTCATTAGGCAACTCCACCTCTGGTAAGTATGGATTTCTACGATATTCTCGTAAATAGTTAGCTTTTTCTTCTGTACGGCAATACATCGTCACATTGTGACCTGCAGCCACACCTTTCAGGGCTAATGCGGTGCCCCAACTACCAGAACCAATAACTGCAATGTTCATGATTACTCATCCTTTGTAATACGTTTGACAGCTAATTCTTTTCCTTGTAATAACCGTTGTATATTCTCCCGATGACGGAACACCACAAAGGCAGCTGCTACTGCCCCAAATAATACATAGGGAAGTGGCTCCGAGAAAAAGAACATCAATATAGGCACCAACGTTGCTGCCACGATAGATCCTAGGGACACATAAGAAGTGACTTTCACAATAATCGCCCAAAGACCGAAGCAAATGGCCGCCACCACTGGTGACAAGGCGATAAGCACACCTAAGCCGGTGGCTACGCCACGGCCTCCAGAAAAGCCTAAAAAGATAGACCAATTATGACCAATCATAGCCAATAAGCCCCCTACAATCATCCACTCTGGATTTGGGGAAAATAATAAGACGCCGACAGCACCTTTCCCTGCATCTCCTAGGAATACAGGTAGTGCTGCTTTCAGCCCTAACACGCGATATGTATTCGTAGCCCCTATATTTTTACTACCAAATTGTCTCACATCTGTTTTAAAGAATAGTTTACCAATGATTAACCCTGTAGGTATGGACCCTACCACATAGGCCACCACCATTAATACTACGATTTCCATAGTCATCATTCTTCATCCGTTCCCTTCTTACCACGTAGGACTAATCGAATAGGAGTTCCTTCAAATCCAAAGGATTCTCGCAAGCGATTTTCCAAGAAACGCATATAGGAGAAATGGATTAATTCTGGTTCGTTCACAAATAGAATAAACGTAGGCGGTTTTACACTAGCCTGTGTCATGTAGTAAATTTTAGGAATCCGTCCTCCACGAGATGGCACTGGGTTGACGGTTTGTGCATCGGATAACAATTGATTCAATACACTTGTCGAAATACGCATATGCTGTTGTTCAGATACATATTTAATCAATTCTGCCAAACGATGAACACGTTGTTTCGTCAAAGCAGAGGCAAATAGAATTGGTGCATAGCGCAAGAAGGCCATTTCATCATAAATATCTTCTGTAAAGCGCAATGTGGTTTTATCATCTTTTTCCACAAGGTCCCATTTGTTGACAACAATCACCAAACCTTTACCCGATTCATGGGCATAGCCTACAATTTTTTTATCCTGTTCTGTTACACCATCAGTAGCATCTAATACCAACACAACAATATCGGAACGATCGATAGCACGCAAAGAGCGAACGATACTGTATCGTTCTACAGGAGCATCGATACGTGATTTACGGCGCATTCCGGCAGTATCAATGAGGACAAAGTCCTGTCCATCATGACTCCAATGGGTGTCGATAGAATCCCGTGTAGTACCCGCCACATCGCTGACGATAACACGTTCTTGGCCTAACAATGCATTGGTTAGAGAGGATTTACCCACATTAGGGCGACCGATCAAAGCTACATGGATGGTATCTTCGTCTTCTTCACTGGCGTTTTGTGGTGGGAAATGTTTCACCACATCATCTAATAAGTCACCTAAGTTCATTAAGTTTTTCGCAGAAATACCGATAGGGTCGCCAATACCCAAATTATAGAACTCATAAATATTAGCTTCTTGGTTCACACTATCGATTTTGTTCACTACCAAAATCACTGGCTTACCGCTAGCGCGCAATAAGTTTGCTACTTCTTCATCGGCAATGGTAATCCCTTGTTTGCCATCTACGACAAATAGTATCACATCTGCCTCTTCGATCGCCAATTGTGCTTGAAAGCGCATCATTTTGGGAATCTCATGACTATCAGCAGTGATAAATTCAATCCCGCCTGTATCAATCATTGTAAATTCACGTTGCAACCACTCCGCATCAAAATAAATGCGATCACGCGTTACACCTGGAATATCTTCCACAATGGAAATTCGTTTATTTACAATGGCATTAAATAATGTAGACTTACCTACATTCGGCCGTCCTACGACCGCTACTAATGGTTTTGACATACTTTCACCTCATATTGTAACTCCCACGGCGGGAGGTTAGATCACATACTTCTTCAACCTATATTGTATCACATAAATGAAAGCAAAAAAAGAACAGCAAGCCCAATGGACTTACTGTTCTTCTATATTGAAATTATTCAGCTTCTTCTTCAGTTGCTACTGGTTCCATTAACTCAGTTAATTTTAAACCTAATTTCTTTTCATCTTTATTGAAAGAAATTACTTCTACTTCTACTTCTTGACCGCGGCTTAAGTAATCTTCTACTTTTGCGTTGCGTTGTTTAGTAACTTGAGAGATGTGAAGTAAACCTTGGATATCATCGTTGATAGCAACGAATGCGCCGTATTGAACTGTGCGAACTACTTTACCAGTTACAACATCGCCTACACTGATGCTTTCTTCAGCCATATCCCATGGGCTTTTTGTCAATGCTTTCAAAGATAAAGAAATTTTGCTGTTTTCTTCGTCGAAAGATTGTAATTTCACGTCGATTTCTTGACCTACTGCCAATACATCTTCAACGCGTTTAATTTTTTGCCAAGAGATATCGGAAATGTGAAGTAAACCTTCGATGCCTCCGATGTCAACGAATGCACCATATGGCATGATTTTGCGAACTGTACCTTTGTATGTACCGCCAACTTCTACATTTGCTAATGCTTCTTTTAATTTAGCTTGACGTTCCACTTCAAGTACTTCACGACGGGAAAGAACCAAACGGTTTTTCTTTTCTTCAACTTCTAATACTTTAGCTTCAAATTCAGTGCCTACTAAGTTATCAAGGGATTTTACGAAATGTACATCACCTTGGGAAAGTGGAATAAAACCACGTAAAGACTTAACAGTAACGACTAAACCTGCAGGAATTGCTTCTGCACCAGTACAGATGATTGGTTCATCTTTTTCTTGTGCTTCGATAACATATTGCCAATCTTCATCTTTCGCCAAGCGAGTGATAGAAAGATAGATAGGGCTATCTTCTTTGATGTGGTTAAGGATAACAGCTTTGATTTTGTCACCTAAATGTAATACATCTTTTGCAGAAGCTGGAGTTGGGTATGCCATCTCTTTTTTCTCTAATTGAGCTTCTGTTTTGTAGCCAAAGGATACGTATGCACGTTCGTCGTCGATTTGTACAACTTCCCCTTCAATCACATTACCTTTCTTAAATTCTTCTGCTTGCGCTTCTGATGCTGCAAATAATTCTGCAAAATTTTCCATCGTCAAAATGACCTCCTTAATTATCCAGTCTGGTGTCGATGCACCAGCCGTAACTCCTACTGTTGTGACGCCCTTAAACCACGCCATTTGTATTTCAGTAGCAGTCTCTATGTGGTATGTGGTACACCCTACATCGCGACATACTTCTGCAAGTCGTGTCGTATTGCCAGAATTTTTCCCACCTACCACGATCATAAGATCCACTTCTTTCGCCAAAGCCACTGCCGAATTTTGACGTTCTTCCGTAGCTTGACAGATTGTCTTGAAGATCTTTTGATCATTAGATTTTTGTTCTAATATTTTTATTATACTTTGAAACTTAAATTGTGAAAAGGTCGTTTGTACTACAACCCCTATTTTTTCCACGAATTGAATATTTTTAGCGTCTTCTTCAGTTTCTACAATGATCCCTTTATTGCCTGCCCACAAGTTGATACTCTTTACTTCAGGATGTTTCTTTTCTCCCAAAATAATCAATGTCAATCCTTCATCCACCACAGACTTGGCGTCTCGCTGCGCCTTTTGCACATGAGGGCAAGTGGCATCGATAACCGGCAAACCTCTACGATCAGCTTCTTCGTAGATTTCTGGTCCCACTCCATGAGACCTGATAATCACAGTTCCCTCATCTACATCACTTAACTCATTGATGGCATAGACGCCATTATCCTCTAGTTTACCAACTACTTGGGGGTTATGAATGATAGGCCCCAATGTATAACTCACATCTTCAGAATTTGCCGCTTTCTCTGCCATCGTCACAGCGCGTTTCACGCCATAACAAAAGCCACAATTCTCCGCTAATCGTATTGTAAACATAGTACACCTCTATCTAGTTATACTTTCCAGCTTTATAATCATCAATCATCTTTTGAATGGCTGTTTTCACAATGTCATTCACCTCTGCAATGGCTTCTACCGTCGCTTTCCCTTTTATCACTGCAATAGGTTCACCGATGATAACCGCCACTTTGCCTCGCACCATTGTATCACTGCCCACGATAGCTACCGGTACCACGGGTACGCCTGTGCGCAATGCCATGGAGGCTACGCCATCGTGAAAGCGACCTAATCTATCTCCTTTTTGACGAGTTCCTTCTGGAAAAATGCCTAACATTAAATTATCTTTCAACAAATTCATAGCATGGCGAATGGCTAATTTATCCACCCCACCACGTCGAACTGGAAAGGCCCCTAACCAGGAGCAAACAAATTTAGAAATAGGATTTCTAAATAACTCCTCTTTTGCCATAAAGTTCACATGTCGAGGCAACGCAAAGCCACATAGAGGGGGATCATTGTTACTCTTATGGTTTGGAGAGATAATGACAGGTCCCTCTTTTGGCACATTTTCTTTCCCATATACTTTTGTTCTAAACCACCATCCATAGACGACGGTAAAGGCAGATCGCCATAGAAATTCAGAGAATTTATCCATGATGGCCTCCTAACTCAGCATTTCGAATTAAGTCAATTAAAGTTTGCACCGTTTCTTCAATGGTCAAATGATCGGTTTCCACCACCACTGCATCGTCTACACAAATGAGAGGAGATTCTGTGCGATTCATATCCATCGCATCACGCTCAGCTACTGTGCGACATACTTCATCTAGGGTGATGTCTTCCTTGTCTTTCAACTCTAACCATCGGCGGTGCCCACGGGTTTCCACAGAGGCTGTTAAGTAGACTTTCAGCTCTGCATCGGGCAATACGACGGATCCAATATCTCTACCGTCTAGAATTACACCACCAGCAGCTGCCATGTGTCGTTGCATATCCACTAATTTGGTGCGCACTACTTTTTGTGCTGCCACTTGTGATACATGGCTCGTCACATATTGTGTGCGAATCTCTTGAGATACATCACGACCATTCACCAATACTACAAGACCACTTTCAGTAGCTTGCAATTCCAATTGAATATGAGGCAACGCTTGTGCCACAGCCTCTGTATCTTCAATGGATACGCCTGTGTCTAATAAGGCCCAAGTGATGCCACGGTACATGGCACCTGTGTCGATATATAAATATCCTAATTCTTTCGCTACGATTTTGGAAATACTACTCTTTCCAGCGCCTGCTGGTCCATCAATAGCGACTGAAATTCGTCGATTCATTAGGACTCTCCCCCTTCTGCTGCATGGGTTGCTGCCACATAGGCTGTAGAAAATGCAGCTTGTAAATTATAGCCCCCCGTAAAGGCATCAATATCCAGTACTTCCCCTGCCATGTATAAACCTTGCACCAATTTTGACTGCATCGTTTTAGGATCCACTTCTTTCACAGAAATACCACCTGCTGTGACGATAGCCTCTGCAATGGGTCTTGGTTTATGCACGGTGAGGCGCATATGTTGCAAGATATCCACTAAACGTAGGCGCTCTTCTTTCGTAATATCGTGAATTACCTTCGTTCCTTCAATGTCCGCCAATTGGCAAATGACCGGTATCATTTTGGATGGCAACAAACCTTTTAATACATTGAGTAACTGTTTATTTTGAGATTCAGAAAAATCGCGTTGCACCCGCTTATCTAATACTTCACGAGTTAAGGCAGGTTTCAAGTTAATTTCTATCGTAATGGGGTCTACTTTTTTCTTTAACAGTTTCGTCACTGTATGGGAGGCAGATAAGATAATAGGCCCTGTCACGCCAAAGTGTGCAAATAACATTTCTCCAAACTGTTTGGTTTGCACTTTGTTCTTGGCGATAATAGAGACCTCTACATTTTTCAAGCTTACACCCATCAAGTCTTTCACCCAATGTTCCTTCGTTTCCAGCGGGATCAAAGAAGGTCGTAATTCTACGATGGAGTGGCCCACCGATTTCGCCATCTCATAGCCATCTCCAGAAGAGCCAGTCAACGGATAGGACATGCCTCCCGTAGCAATGATGGCTGCATCGCAAGTATAGGTACCTTTGTTAGTCACAACACCTGTAATGGATCCGTCCTTCACTAGAATTTGAGTAACAGATTCTTCTAAGTGCAGTTTGCCACCTAATTTGCGATAGCGGTCCATAAAAGCATTGCGCACATCTGTGGCCTTATCAGATTCTGGGAACACACGGCCCCCTCGTTCTACTTTCGTAGGAACACCCCAAGCATGTAGCATACTGATTACATCTTCGTTCGTCCATTGTTGGTATGCACTGTACAAGAATTTACCATTCCCCGGTGTTTGCTTAATAAAATCTTCCATTGGCGCTGCATTGGTCACATTACAACGGCCTTTACCAGTAATGCCCATTTTTAAGCCTACCATCTTCATTTTTTCAATGATTCGCACAGAGGCGCCTAGCTCCGCAGCTCGTACCCCTGCCATTAACCCGGCCGCACCGCCGCCGATAACGATAATTTCCTTCATATATATCCTTATTTAATCGCCTGTAATTGTTTCACTTCTTCACGAGTTAATTTTCGGAATGCCCCACGTTTCAACCCTTTTAAGTTCAATCCAGCGTATTCAATGCGTTTCAAATTATGAATCGTATAGCCTACATATTCAAACATGCGACGCACCTGGCGGTTACGGCCTTCATGAATTGTAATCTCTACCGTAGTTAAACCTGTTTTTCCACTAAATCCGTAGTCAGTAATTTCACAAGGAGATGTCATCCCATCTTCTAGCTTTACACCTACAGCCAATTGCTCCAAATGTTCGTCCAATATACGATCTTTTACTTTAACTTCATAGGTCTTTGCCACACCTTTTGATGGATGCGCCAAGTTTTGTGCTAATGTGCCATCATTGGTCAATACCAACAAACCTTCTGTATGATAGTCCAAACGACCTACTGGATAGATACGTGCTTTCACGCCTTGTACATAATCCATTACCGTTTTACGACCTTCTGGATCTGTAATAGATGTGATAACTCCTTTTGGTTTGTTAAAAATGTAGTACTCCAACGCTTCTGGCTCTAATAATTGTCCATCCACCTTAACGCGGTCACGCGTAGGATTTACCTTGAACCCTAATTCTTTCACATATTTACCATTCACCAACACTTTGCCAGCGGTAATCAACTCTTCTGCTTTCCGTCGTGATGCCACACCACAACGGGCAATATATTTTTGTAAACGTTCTAATTCCATATTATTCTCCTTTTTCTGGTATTTCTAAGGCATCGCCAATATCCAAGGAATGTTGTAACTCCTCAATGGAATTGGCTCCCACCGTTCTCAAGAAATTATCAGAAGTACCATAAATGACGGGCCGTCCAATCGTTTCTTTACGCCCCAACTCCACTATCATATCACGAGCGAGTAATTGTTTCAGTACCTTTTCGCAATTCACACCACGAAATTCTTCAATTTCACCTTTTGTAATCGGTTGTTTGAAAGCTATCACCGACAATGTTTCCATGGCTGGTCCCGATAATTTTTCATCACGATGACGAATTTTTGTCACATATTCACTGCACTCTTGAGCGCTCACTAATTCGATGCCAGACGCACTAGTACGAATACGTATGCCTCGTCCTTCTTCTACCAAAGCTTGCTCATAACGCAGCACCGCCTCTTCCATAGTTGGCACATGGACTTCAAAAATATCGGCTAAGGTGTCCACTGATAAGGGCGTGGCGGCCGCAAACAAAACTGCTTCTAGCTGGTGTAATCCTATTTCACTCACTGTACTTCTTCTACCTCAATACCTTCTACAATGATACTATATACATCATGGTCACCTACAATGATGCGCAACAATTGTCGTTTCATTAACTCCAACAACGCTAAAAACGTGACAACTCCTTCTTCCTTTGTCTGTGTTTGTTCAAACAAAGTCATACACGGTACTTGTTTTCCTCGCGTTGCTAATAATACATCTTCGATTCCTTGTTCCAATGTATATTCTTCTCGTTCCATCACTACTTTAGGGACCTCGACTTCTGGTCGCTCATACCGCTCTCGCACCTTGTGAAAGCATGCCACTAGTGCATCCCATTCCACGGTGCACACTAAATCCAATCCCACTTGGCTGAGCTCCTCTGGCCGATTGAATACATAGGATCCTTCTGACACTCGTTCTTCGAGGACTAAGGTCAACTCTTTTATGCGCTTAAATTCCACAAGACGGTGCACTAATTCATCACGAGGGTCCTCCCCTTCAGATTCGTCTTTCCCCGTTTGCTTTGGCAACAAGAGACGAGATTTAATTTGCAATAAGGTGGCAGCCATCACTAAAAACTCACTACTATAGGCAATATCAAATTGATTCCAAGTCTGTAGAATATCCATATACTGGGATGTGATATGTACAATGGGAATATCATAAATGTCTATTTGATTCTTTTCAATCAAATGCAATAAGAGATCCAAAGGGCCTTCAAAAATATCTAATTTAAAGTCGTAGGTATTCATGAAAACTCCTTTCTAGCAAAAATAAGGTATGGCTTTCACCACACCTTGTATGAAAAAATTGCATTTCCCATTGGAAACGGTTAGAATAATACATAGACATACTTGCGTATGTATCTGTATGTATTATAAATGATATGGGAGAAAATTGCTACACCCAGAAAGAGAGGCGACCCTATGCATCGTCAAAGATGGAAACAGTTAGGGCTGTATACCATCGTGTCCACCATCATCGGGGTGGCACTATTCTACATTTACGAACCAATTACACTCGGTTTTGACTTGGAAGACATACTCACATTGTTTGGACCTACTATACTGGGACTGACTGCCGTACAATATGTCATCCGAAATTCTTTTACCAAAGCCTATCTGTGGGGCCATGCCTTAGTGGGAATTAGTTGGGCCTTAACCTTCCCTTTACTATTCCATTGGTCCTATGAAAAACCATTTTATTTCTACGAATTTGCCAATGATTTCTTATTTGGTCTCATCATCTTTTGTTTGCTTACAGTCAGTCATTACTGGCTTTTGCAATGGGGGAAATGGAAACAACTCTGGGCGGGACTGTACAGCGTTCTTGACGTGCTATTACTGTTAATCCCAGCTGGTCAAATTGGCTATTATCTATCCACTTGGCATTGCATCACACCTGCGACGATGATGGCTTTGTATCAAACAAATCCAGAGGAAGCCTTAGGGTTTGTGAAAAACATCATCGGTGTAGGCGGTATTGGTGGCGCTATTGTAGGCATTGTACTCCTACTAGGGGTACTGTATGTATGTCATCTGAAAGTATCCACTACAGACCATGCAGAGTCATGTACCTTGCCGTTCTTTCAACGGTACAAAACGGACATCCAATGGCTACTGTCCATTGCGCTCATCGTCTATGGCGGATATTACTTATTCCCACGCACAGACATTGTAAGCAACTGGCTAGAAGTTCGTGCCTACATGAAAGAGTTGCAATCCTACAACGATAAACATGTGAGTGTCTACAATCAGCTACAACTGAGCACTACGGAAACAGCAGCTCAGAAAACACCAGGTACGATTATCCTAGTCATCGGCGAATCATCCTCTCGTGATTACATGAAAATGTATACACCAGACTTCCCTTATGACGATACACCTTGGCAAGGTTCGTTGTACGAAAATCCAGACTTTAACGTATTTAAACACGCTTACTCCTCCTATGTACAAACTGTGCCAACCTTGGAACGAGCGTTAACAGAGCGAAACCAATACGACGATAAACCATTCTTTGATGCAACCACTATCATTGATGTGGCGAAAAAAGCAGGATACCATACATCGTGGTTATCCAATCAAGGGGTATATGGCGAATATGATACTGCTATCTCCCTCATCGCTAAAGCTAGCGATACACCTCGATGGGCCCACGAGTCTTATGCCTTCTCTGATCAATATGATGGCGCTTTATTGCCTCTATTAAAAGAAGTACCGAAGAACCAAAACAATTTCATCGTATTGCACATCATGGGCAGTCATATTTACTACAATGACCGCTATCCACATGAGTTTAGTAAATGGAAGAAAGGTCCTAACCCTGAAGGAATAGAGGCCTATGCGAACAGTCAATTATATACTGATTGGTTATTACAAGAGATTTATACCTACGCAAAAGACAACTTAAATCTACAAGCCATGGTGTATTTCTCAGATCATGGAGAGAATATTAAAACATCTCACAATCCAGATATCTTTAATTTCGGAATGACGCGCATTCCTATGTGGGTCTATTTATCTCCTACCTATCGCAATGCTTATCCGGAAACAGCGAGCACCTTTAAAAACCATGAACAACAATATTTCACCAACGATTTATTGTATGACATGTTAGTAGGTATTATCCATGCTCCTTCCGGCAACTATGATGCGACACGAGACTTTTCCAATAAAGCCTATCGCTTTAACATCAATAACTTAACCACAATGTTAGGAACACAACCACTATCGCAAGATACAGACGGTAAATAATCGAAAGAGGAACGTTGCTATAACGGCTACGTTCCTCTTTTTTATGTCTATATAGTTGTAATTAGATGAAACCTTCTTATTTACCTCGGAAATAAACACCAAATGCATCTGTTTCTACCACTTTCACATGTCCATATAGGGATTGTTTCTTGAAAGAATCCAGTTCTTTATGGGATACATAAATCAATGCACGAGATAATAAGGCATTGTCTGTCTCTAATCGACTAGGCGATACGATGGGCATAATATTCTTGCCATGGTCCCATACATTATTAGGATCATATTCATCCAAGTAAATCGTCGTACGACCTAAATAATAGGACAAAGATGTGCGATACGTACCATATTGGTAAATATCTAATTGTGTATCCCCTTCCAATTTGTGAATCGTCTCTACCAAAGGCGCTCCCGATTGGGCATTTAAAATAGGCACAATGGTTGGGGCTAATGCCATATAAAACACGATGGCACTGGTCGCCATACCGCACACTAAGACAGGTCCGGACCGTCTCATCAATGTATAGATAAGCATGACCACAGTCACTACGAGACTGATCCACAAATAGGTGGACTCTAGGACGTCATACTGTAATCCTACCATGACTAGGGCTAGTAAGAATATATATCCGCTGCCCCCGTACAAGGCAAATGCTTTTAACGACATGGCAGATCCTTTGTATCTTTCTACACAGGCATGAATACCAAGTCCTGCCCATAAGGATAAAGGAATCATCATGATGAACGTATAGGTCATATATTTCGTAGCCATACAAGTATAGAACAAGATAGTGCCCACTAGCCAGAAAATAGACCA
The DNA here is from genome assembly GCA_963518725.1 of uncultured Veillonella sp. GTDB lineage: Bacteria > Bacillota > Negativicutes > Veillonellales > Veillonellaceae > F0422. The sequence goes on from CAUQLO010000002.1 coordinate 40,156, forward strand.
ATACCATATATAGGCATGTTTCTGTTCGTTTAATCCACGAATGGCAAAGCTTGTCCACGGCAACATACAAATTGGCAATAGCACTAAATATAGATACCACCAATTACGTGTAGGATGTTCTGGGACGGTAGCTCGCGTTACATTATGTAAGCCTAAGAATCCATTGATGAAAGCCTCGCCATGTACATGGTACATGTAACCATACCAGGGAGCCACCACCAAGATAAAGGCCAATATGCCTTTCCAAGAAAAGACGTATGTAAACCAATCCATACGGCGATTTAATGCTACATAGAGAACTAAGATGATACCTGGTAGGACAATGCCCACAGGGCCCTTAGTCAACACAGCTAAACCGGCGCAAATGTAGGCATAGACCATGTGACGGTGACTTTCACCAGTGACACCTCGATAGAGGTAGTAAAAAATCCCTAAGGAAAAGAGAAATAAGTACCCGTCTGTCACCACAGCGTGGCCGATATACCAAAACTCTAAGGCCGTGCCGAGGGCAATACTACTCCAGAGCGCAATGCGTTCCACATTGTAGATGGCAAGAGCCACTCGATACATGGCTAAGACCGTCAACGTAGATACTACCACCGATGGCATTCTAGCGGCTAGGTCAGACACTCCAAAGATACTATAGGACAATAGTAATCCCCAGTATGCCATAATAGGCTTATCAAACCAATAGAGATCATAGATCATAGGAGATAAAAATTCTCCATGTTTCATCATGGTCACAGCCGAAAGAGCATAGTTTGATTCTACTGTGTCTGTAATAGGCAATGCCCACGCCATCCACAGGTAGAATAAAAAGGTTCCTATCCCCAACCAAGCAAAGCGTTTCCATGAAAATGTTTGTTCCATAGTAATAAAACCTCTGTATTATGTTATTAGAAAAAAAGTCGGCCCAACAAGCGCACCACCAACCAAGCCAAGATGAGAATAAACGCACCAGCAAGGATAAATTTAGCTAATGTAAATAGCACCAAAATCACCACAGTACCTACGACGGCTATACCTGCTTTCCACTTCCAATCGAGAGCATTCCAGAGGAATACTTTTAAATTGGGAATGGTCTGGAATGTCTGTTGTTCCTGTTGAGAAGATTGATGATGAGGAGCATCATATGTGCGCCCCTCTTCATCGATAGTAGTACCTTCAAATTCACGTAATTCTTCTTCAGAAAGAATGCGAGTTCCTTCTTCATACTGTTGTTCTTGATTCATGGCAACTCCTATAGAGCTTGTAAATGTTTCTCCAATAATTCGTTAACGACACCAGGGTTTGCTTTACCTTTCGAGGCACGCATTACTTGTCCCACCAAGAATCCGATGGCTTTACCTTTACCCGCTTTGAAATCTTCTACAGATTTTGGATTATCTGCGATGACTTGTTTAACGATTTCTTCGATAGCTCCTGTATCGGTAATTTGTACTAAGCCTTCTTCTTCTACGATTTTGTCTGGGTTTTTACCAGTTTCAAACATTTTCACAATAACTTGTTTCGCAATTTTACCAGAAATAGTGCCTTTGTTGATTAATTCAATCATAGCAGCCAATTGTTCTGGTTTCACATTACTATCGCCATAGGAAATGCCAGCATCGTTCACAAGTTTTGCCAAGTCACCAATGATCCAGTTAGATGCTGTTTTTGCATCCGCACCGGCTGCTACAACGGCATCAAAATAATCTGCTGTAGACCGTTGACTTGTCAATGTACGAGCATCTTCACTGGACAATCCATAGGCTTCCATAAAGCGTTCTTGTTTCGCTTCTGGTAATTCTGGCAGGGATTTTCGAATCTCTTCCACATAGTTAGGGTCTACCACGATAGGCACCAAGTCTGGTTCTGGGAAGAAACGGTAGTCATTTTCTTTCTCTTTCTTACGCATGGAAAGAGTAATGCCTTTGCTGTCGTCCCAAGTGCGAGTTTCTTGGACGATCGTTTCTCCATCTTCCAAGGCTTCTGCTTGACGAAGTGCTTCGTATTCGATACCTTTTTGAATCCCTGTTAAAGAGTTCATATTTTTGATTTCAGTTTTTGTACCTAATTTCGTTTCCCCTAAAGGGCGGATGGAAATATTAGCATCACAACGCAAGCTACCTTCTTCCATACGACCGTCAGAAACTCCTAAGTATTGTACAATGGCACGGATTTTATCCACATATTGGCGCGCTTCTTCACCAGAACGAAGATCTGGTTCCGATACGATTTCCAACAATGGTACACCAGTACGGTTGTAGTCTACATTGGAGCTATCCGAGCTAGAAATGGTAGCACCACTATGCACTAATTTACCCGCATCTTCTTCCATATGGATACGGTTGATGCGAATGCGACGAGTTTCCCCATTCACTTCTACATCAAGATGACCATTCACGCAGATAGGTAAATCGAATTGTGAGGTCTGCCAGTTTTTAGGCAAATCTGGATAATAATAGTTTTTGCGATCAAATTTATTGAATAGTACGATTTCACAGTTTAATGCTAAACCGACTTTGATAGCATATTCCAACACTTTTTGGTTGAACACAGGCATCGTTCCTGGCAAGCCTAAGCAAGTAGGACATACATGTGTGTTGTGGTCGCCCCCGAAGGCCGTTGTACAGGAGCAGAATATTTTTGAATTTGTTTTCAGTTCAGTATGAACTTCAAGGCCTACGACTGTTTCATATTTCATAGTTTCAATTCTCCCATAGTTGGCAATTTCGTAAATTCAGGACATTCTTGTTCAAAGCTATACGCCGCTTGTAACAATGTACTTTCACCCATAGCAGGCGCCAATAATTGCATACCGATTGGCATACCATTAGAACCAAATCCAGCAGGAATGCTGATACCTGGGATACCTGCCAAGTTAACCGGCACCGTACATACGTCTTCCAAGTACATCGTCAATGGATCATCGATTTTTTCACCAAATTTGAAAGCTGTATTCGGCGCTGTTGGCGTCAACAATACATCGCATTCTTGGAATGCTGCGTCAAACTCATTTTTAATTAAACGACGAGCTTTTAAGGCTTTCAAATAGTACGCATCATAATAGCCAGAGCTCAATACATACGTACCCAACAAGATACGGCGCTGTACTTCTTCACCAAAGCCTGATGTACGAGTTTTAGTGGACATTTCTACTAAATTATCAGCTGGTACACGAAGGCCGTAGCTAACTCCGTCGTAACGCGCTAAGTTAGAACTAGCCTCTGCTAAAGCAATGATATAGTACGCAGATAATGCATATTTTGTAGTTGGCAAGGAAATATCTACGATAGTAGCACCCATTGCGCGATAGGTTTCAATGGCTTTTTCCAAAGCTTCCCGCACTTCTGGATGTAATCCGTCACCAAAATATTCTTTCGGCACGCCGATGCGCAAGCCTTTTACGTCTTTCACAAGAGATTGTGTATAATCTACACGGTCCCCTGGAATGGATGTAGAATCATGGAAATCATGACCAGTAATGGCATTCAATACGATAGCTGCATCACGTACATCTCGTGTGACAGGTCCGATTTGGTCCAACGAAGATGCATAGGCAATCAAGCCATAGCGAGATACATTACCATAGGTCGGTTTCAAGCCTACTACACCACAGTAGGATGCTGGTTGACGGATAGATCCACCAGTGTCGGAGCCCAACGCCCAAATAGCGCTACCGCTGGCAACAGCTGCTGCACTACCACCGGAAGAACCGCCTGGTACGTAGTCTGGATTCCATGGATTTGTCGTTTTGCCTAAGGCAGAATTCTCTGTGGAACTACCCATAGCAAATTCGTCCATATTTAACTTACCCAAGATGACAGCATCTTGAGATTGTAATTTTTCGATAACAGTGGCATTGTACGGTGGCACAAAGTTTTCCAACATATGGGATCCACAAGTAGTAGCCACACCTTTTGTACAAATATTATCTTTAATCGCCCCAGGAATCCCTGCTAATGGAGAAATGCTTTCTCCCTTTGCGATTTTTGCATCCACAGCCTCAGCTTGTGCTAATGCCGCTTCGTGAGAGTCAGACAAGTACGCATGTACTGTTGGCTCTACATTATCTTTATGTGCCAATACAGCTTTTGTAAGCTCTAGGGCAGAAATTTCTTTAGTTACTAATTTTTGATGTAATTCAAAAAGAGTCATGTATCTTCTCCTAGTTCTGTACAACACGAGGTACTCTGAAATACCCATTCTCTTCTTCTGGTGCATTTTGTAACGCCGCTTCACGTGGCAATGATGGTTTCATCTCATCTGGACGATACACATTTTGTAATGGCACCGCATGAGCCATTGGCTCCACATCTGTTAAATCTAATTCTTCTAATTCCTCAACATAAGTAAGGATATTACTTAGGGCCTTTTCAGCCGCCTCTAAATCTTTAATTTCTAATCGGGATAATAAGGCAATATTCTTAATTTCCTCTTGACTAATTTTCATAGACACACATCCTTTCAATTCATATATTATACCACACTTTCATGGTGAAAGTACTTATTCATAATGTAAGGCATCAATAGGGTTTAATTTAGCTGCTTTGCTAGCTGGATACAAACCAAAACCTAAACCTATGACCATGGATACCCCAAAGGACAATAGAATTGGCCCCGCTGTAATCACTGTTTTCAATCCTGATGCAAGAGCTATCAATTGCGATGCTCCAATGCCCACTACGATACCGATGGCGCCACCTACTAAGGAGATGACCACCGCTTCAATCAAAAATTGCGTAATGATGGTCCGATACGTAGCCCCCAAGGCTTTGCGGACACCGATTTCGCGAGTTCGCTCCGTCACCGACACCAACATGATATTCATAATACCAATGCCACCGACTAGCAAAGAGATAGCCGCTACTGCCCCTAAAAAGAGTGTCATATTTCTAGTGCTTTCTTCCACACTTTTCATTATGGATGCCATATTGTTCACATTGAAATCATCTAATTCTGGATTTTTAATGCCGTGGCGAACACGAATGATATTTTCCACATCTGCTTGTACGCGCTCTAAATTTTGACCCTCTTTAGCTTTAACTAAAATAGTGCGCAAATAATCTACGCCCATCACACGTTCCATCATCGTTGTATAAGGTATAACAATCATATCATCTTGATCATTACCAAAGGAACCAGACCCTTTTTCTTCAAGGACACCGATAATTTTAAAAGGATTGTTATGAATGCGGATATCTTTGCCGATAGGATCCTCATCACTAAATAAGTTTTTCGCCACCGTAGCACCAATGACTGCTACCCGTTCTCGTCGCTCCACTTGAACATCTGTAATAAACCGCCCCTCTTTCAAGGTCCAGTTGTTCACATATTGCAAGTTAGCATTCGCTCCATTTACCGTGGTGGTCCAGTTTTTATTCATATACACCACTAAGTAGGTATTCGCAGCAATAGGCGAGGCGGAATCTACCGTATCCATCTTAGAAATAGCTTCATAGTCGCTCAGTTTCAAGGTTTTGTTAGCCCCTGCTACAGGTCGCATCCCCGGTGTGCGAGGAGGCCCTGGATAGACCATTAATAAATTACTGCCCAAACTAGAAATCGATTCTGTAATTTGTTGGCGTACCCCATATCCAATGGACACAAGGGCAATCACCGCCGCCACCCCAATGATAATACCTAACATAGTCAGCAAGGATCGCATCTTGTTCGCAATCAGTGAGGCCCAAGCCATAAGAAATCCTTCTTTATACATGGAGCTCACCTCCTTGCAACCCTTTCATATGAAAGTTCGGTCTATCTTCCACAATGAGTCCATCTCGAAGGACAACATTGCGCCCTGCATATTCCGCAATATCTGGTTCGTGGGTAACGAGTATAATCGTTCGTCCCTGTTCATACAATTCTGTAAAAATATGCATTACATCAAGGCTGGCTTTCGAGTCTAAATTGCCTGTAGGCTCATCAGCCATGATGATGGCTGGATCATTGGCTAAGGCACGAGCGATGGCAACACGTTGCCGTTGACCACCGGATAACTCTGCAGGCATATGATCTAAACGGGTCCCCAAACCTAACTCTGTTAAGAGCTGACTAGCTCGTTCTTTTCGCTCCTGTTTTGACACCCCTGCATAAACCATAGGCAATGCCACATTATCGAGTGCGGTCAATTTAGGGAGCAGATTAAAACTTTGGAACACGAAACCGATGCGCTTATTCCGCACATAGGCCAATTCATCATCACTTAAATGGGCTACTTCCTGACCATCTAGACGATAGGAGCCTTCCGTAGGTCTATCTAAACAACCTAAAATATTCATAAACGTAGACTTACCCGACCCTGAGGGGCCCATGATAGAGGTAAATTCCCCTTCGTAGATAGAAAGGTCAATGCCATGTAACACTGGGACTGTCAGCTTTCCATTCACATATGTTTTTTTGATGCCCTCTAAAGTAATCACCGCTTGTTTAGGCATACTCATTAGAATGGCCCCCTCTGTTGTTGTCGTTTCGTCTCTCCCACATCACCGCTGATGACAATTTCATCACCTTCTGCGAGGCCAGACACAATCTCGATAGTGGAGTCTCCAGTCATACCTGTTTTCACGCTTGTCCGAACTGGTTTACCATCTTTGATGAGATACACAAATTCGCCCACTTTATCAGAGCGAACCGCTGCCAATGGCACTAACAATACATTTTGTTTTTCTTCCCCATGAATGGTAGCACGGGCCGTCATACTTGGGAAGAAATTACTTACATCCCCCGCTGGAATCGCCACGCGCACTGTATAATACACCACAGAAGAACTGGTCGTTCCCATATTGCCTTTTGTACCAAGGGAAATGTTTTTAACGGTCCCTGTGAAAGTCTTACCAGGGTGCGCATCAACGGTGAAATCTACCTTTGCCCCTTCTTTCACATTGCCAATATCTGTTTCATCCACAGTCAAGTAAATTTCTAAATCAGATAAATCAGCAATGGTGGCGATAATCATTTGTGTAGAAATGCCAGTGGCAATCGTTTGGCCTGCTTTCAAAGGTTCTCCAATAATCGTTCCATCCATAGGAGCCGTAATGGTGCTATCTGTTAAATTCGCCACCACTTGGTCATAACTTGCTTTTGCCTTTTCGTAGGCTGCCAACGCATTATCATAGGTTTGTTGTGACACAGCACCTTGCGCCACTAACGTGCGATACCGATCTAAATCCGTAGCTGTTTGATTGAGTGTAGCTCGTGCATTGTCTACCGAGGCTTGCAATTGACGAGAATCGATGGTAGCAATCACTTGACCCGCTGATACATGTTGATTTGCTTTCACCAACACGGATTCCAATTTACCTGGAATATTCGTAGATACATCTACATAACGGACTGGGTTGATCGTTCCTGTTGAGCTGATAGTAGAGGAAATATTCCCCTTTGTGACAGTTCCCGTAGTATATTTAGGCGCTGCTTTTTCGTCCCCTTTTCCGAACCACAACCAGCCACCTAAGGCCACGAGTACAACGGCTACTAGAATAGCCCAGAATTTTTTTTGTTTCCACATAGTGTCTCCTTTTATAGTCCATACCATCTATCATATAGAATCTATGACATACTACATACTAATCGTATTTCAATAAAAAGAAAAGAAAACCTCTATCAGTTTTCTTTTCCTCACGCATCTCTTTCAATTTATTGTCCTAATATACGAATTAATTGATATAATGACGTATCCAACGGAAAGGCTGATACCTCGGCTGTTTCATAAGCAATCGGACTAATTTGATGGCAATGCACACCAATTAAATGATGTTTGCATCCGTCTAACATAGCCTTCACAGCGGCCTCACCTAAACGGGCTGCCATCAATGCATCATAGGCGGATGGAGATCCACCCCGTTGTAAATACCCCATCACTGTCACCGATGGAGAGTACGTCGTATGCTCCTTAATATACTGCGCCACTTCATAGGCACTATAGGCCCCTTCCGCAACAATAATAATGCTGTTTTTCTTTCCATTTTTCGTAGTATTTTCTAAGGACTGTTTTACTTCCTCTAATGTCATAGGCACTTCAGGAGTCAACACCACTTCTGCACCGCAAGCCACACCCGCATAGACAGCAATATGTCCCGCATGGCGCCCCATCACTTCAACAATGGCTACACGATCGTGGGCCGTGGATGTATCACGAATTTTGCTAACACCGTCAATAATGGTATTTAGCGCCGTATCGAAACCAATGGTATAATCCGTCCCATTCATATCTTTGTCGATAGTCCCCGGAATCGTCACCGTCGGCAAACCTAGATCAGACAACACTCTAGCTCCACACATAGAACCATCGCCACCGACTACGACCAATCCATCGATACCGTGACGAAATAGGTTGTCATACCCCACTTGTTGCTGTGCAGGCTCTTTAAATTCAGGGCATCGAGATGTCTTTAATATGGTGCCCCCTTTGTTGACAATATTTCCAACACTGCGTCTCGTCAAAGGCATAAAGTCCCCTTCCAAAACGCCCAAAAAGCCTCGTTGTATTCCTACTACATCGAGGCCTTCATATATCGCACTTCTTGTCACAGAACGAATAACTGCATTCATTCCTGGTGCATCTCCACCACTTGTTAATATACCGATTCGTTTCATATCATTCACCTTGGTGTACTTTTCGCCGTTTAAAATATATCCCTTTTGATCGAATGGATTCGTCGATACTGCTCACTAGCTCATCTGTATGACTATGAGTCGTATCTAATACGTGGTCGCATTTACGATACAGTGGCCTCCATCTGCGCATCATCCATGCCACATAACCAGATACATCATCATAATTCATGGTTGGTCGCTTCCCCACCCACCGATTCACACGATGTACAATTCGATAGTGCGCGGCGCGAATGCCAACGATGAAAGAATATTTCTGCATATATCTGAGTGTGCGCATTTCTACGGGAAAATTTCCCCCTACAGAAATGACCGCTTCATGGTACATAGCCACCTTTTTTATAATTTCAAATTCAGCACGTCGAAATGCTTTTTCACCTATAGTCTTAAAAATCTCAGCAATAGACATATTAAATCGTTTTTCTAACATCCGATCCGTATCTACAAACTGCCAGCCCTTGGCATCGGCTAAGTTTCGACCTAAGTGACTTTTTCCACTCCCCATGGATCCAATGAGGATAATATTTCGCTTGATAGTCGTTTTCATTGTATGTTCTGTCTCGTCTTCTAATGATTAGTAATTGTTACTTTATTTTACTATATATGACTATACTTTGACAAACATAAGCGACTATTTTTTAGCATTTTATGAACCACATATGGGACTATTTTTTCGTATTTTCAGAAATCTTACATTGAAAATGAGTGACCCCTTGGGAATGTATAATTTTTTCTATTCCAAAACGGATGGTCGGATGCCTATTCTGGGTGCTTGCCATCCATTGCAGCATATCTATCGTGGTACCTTGCAGTACGATATCAATACTAGCGTCTTCCTTGTGGGTGCTTACGATACTGAGCGGTGTATCGGCGATGGACCCTACCACCACATGATACATTCCCTCCACATCTAACACTTCCTCATCCAGTCCTTTCACAAACTGAAAGTTTCCGCTCTGCAAAAATGCATGTTCCCCTTCTTGTAACACAGTTTCTTCTTCTATATCTGCCTCGATTCGTTTACTTTCTCCATGATAATAATAGGCACTTCCCAAGCAGAGACAGATTACAAGTAGATAGGCACTAAGGCTGGCGAGTAGACTTCTTTTTGGCACCGGTAGCACCTTCCACAGTGCCTGTAATGCGAGCACGATACATTGCAGTTCCCGGTTCTTTTTCCACCACTTCATCATAATGACGCTGTCCCCCTAATTTCGTTAAGGCCCCGCTAAATTTGTGCAATTCATTTTCATTGCTCCCCCGTGCTTCAATATACCATTGATCCAGGGTGGACCACTCAATAAGTTGTACATGAAATCGATTGGCTGCATCCAAAAGATATATACAATCTCGTACACTACCAAATGTGTGTGTTTTGTTTGTATCCTTATGTGTTATATACCCTTCATACATCTGATGGGCTTCAGTAGCATCTACGTGGTGAGATTGCACTTCCACTTGTTTCTCTACCACATCTTGATACCCTATATACATATAGGTACTAACAGCAACGGCTCCCACTAAACCAAGGAAGGCTCCTACTAGGAGTCCCCACCAAATTTTCCTATACCGTATATACCAACAGGTCCACTGTATGTCCGGTTCTATGAAGTTAATACTCGTATCTGTCCACATAAGCCAACAACCGTCTTCCTAATCCCATAGCCATTTCATGCACTATATTGGTAGGGTCATAGTCCTGACCTTGGTCAACTAGATGTACATGAATCTGCTCTAAGACGCCATATTCTTGTAAAACATTTTCATAGGTTTCCTCACCTTCTGGACCGAGCCCTACAATAGCGGCTCCCTTCGGATGTACCACTCCAAAGGCTTCTCCCTCTTGTAGTACTGCATGACACGCCTCTAATACTGCTTCCGGATCCGCTATTACCAATCGGTGGGCCAGGCAAAATGTTCTAGACCACAAGGATACACGGACTCCTTTCTTCTCGCCTACCACAAATAGCATAGACTCCTCTTTGCCTCGGCTATGTACCAAGGGGTTTGTCCAATAGTCAATGAGATGAATATCTCCGTTTCCACTTTGAATCCCTCGTGCCATAGCTCTCACCTTCTTGCGTTCTAAGGCAACAATGAGCATGAGCATATTGCTGCCATGTGGTCTTGATGCAAAATCAACGGCCATTTCCACCTCGCCGTCTTCAAACTGGCGATGCCCTTCTTGTCGGGAAAACAAATATTGATCCAGTTTATCCATTCTAGGTGTTTCTAGACATACCGCTCGCAAAGGTCCTTCCTGTACACAAGCGACAGGGATAGTTTCATCTCCGTAAAGGCCGAAAAATTCCTCCACATCTTCTAGTACCGTCCCCAGCCTAGGTTTAGATACTACATTTTCAATGATCATCGTTCCTTCTAGCATATAACAGATGATGCCCACAATTTCCTTATACCCCACGGCTATGGACATGACTCGCTTCGTTTCCATAGATTCCCTCCTATTAATTGATCTTAAGTATTTCTATACGTTCTACTATTGCATCTTTATAGATAGGTTTAATATACACATCTTTTTTTACATTGCTTTCCGATTCCACATGTATGCACATAACACGCAAACAATATCGATCCTCTCGTTCCTTATAATAGATGGCCTCAATTCGTTCCCCATCCTCTTCTTCTAATACATACACTGGCGAACCGCCACCGGTAATTTCATGTTGGCGCTCTTGAAAGTACTCGCTTTGAGTCCCTAACACAATGCCACGTTCTACACCATACTGACAGCGCACTAGGCGGTATTCATCTACCATACTTTGGTAACTAATCCCCATCGTACTCTGCCAAGCTGCCCACATACCCACAGTTGCCATCCCTAGGAACAACATCATATACGATATAAATCCGCTTTCTTTATTTCCAGATATACCCCGTAATTTCATAGTCACTTCTCTTTCTCTCGTATACTTTTAAGATAAGTGGCATAGGGCAATATGCCTGTATGTACCGTGTATGTATGGTGTCCGCCTTCCATCAGTCGAAGTGATTCACGCTCCCAATAAGGTTTCATTTCAGAATACCAATGAAGTTCGATGAGCCCATTGTTACGCTCCTCAAACATAGTACCCTCAGTAGGGTATACCCGAATCTTACCGATGTGAGGGCTAATCTCTTTTTCTGTAATCTCCTGTTGCTGTCCATCTGAAAGCATGGTAACCAACGCATTTTGATACAAACTTAAGCGCCATTGCGATGGACCTATGAGCACCATACCGTCCACGCCTACCTGTGGTTCTACTTCACTATATTTCAATCGATTCATTACTTGAATGCGACTAAACCTGGCATCTAACAGTAGTTCATGGCGGTGATGCAACATATGAATCCACTTGACACTATGGGCGGTCAACAGAAAAAATCCCGTCAATATAATGACCAATAATATACTTCCCACTAAGGCTTCCACCAATATAAATCCACCTTGTTTTTTCTGTCGTTTTTTTCTTGCTCTATTTTTCCTTTTTCTATCAAAGATCCACATACTACCTAGTCTCGCCTTCTTGGACCACTCCAAACTGCCTACAATTATTTGCTATTAAGATTAGTCACTATACACATCTACTAAAAATATATACTGTAATTACCTACTGTAACTGCTTGCTAATGTTTTCTTCAAAGATTGTTGCTGAGATTACTTACTGTGGGTGCGCTGGCTCTAATAAATACGTTCTAAACCGATGCACTTCTTCTCCATGATGATAGGCGATGACCTGCAATTCATAAAGTCCATCTTCTCTTCTAGTTATATCTCTGTGAAAACTAGTTTCCCCAACATCTGGTAATACTTCATCTCCCAACGTTCTATGGTGCATCCAATCTGCTTTTCCCTCTTCCATATATAAAATCATAGCTTGTAATGTCTGGTCTTCCTGTAACATAGTGCCATATTGCTTGACACTGCTCATGATCATGACATATAAAAGAGAGCAAAACAGAGTCATTACCAATAGGGACGCTAACACATCAAGATAGAGAAATCCCGATTCTCCTTGTACTTTCAAAATTTTGATTCCTCCCACCGTATTCGACCTGATTGCCTAGCAAAAATAAAGGTTCGTTTATAACGAATTACATCATCTACCAATGTCAGTGTATAGATGCGTCCTACCCCTTTCACCTTATGAAACCAGATAATAGGATGTCCCCCCGTATATTCTATATGCATAGACTTGGGCAACTGACGATAGACCAATGTGTTATGGCTATCAATATATCCATAGCTATTTCGTTCCAATACAATCCGATTACCACCGCCATCTACCTGCAATTTTCCATAAAGGGTTGCCATCTGCATCCGTTTCATATGGGCAAATACTAAGCGCCCTTCTCGGTCAAATGCATAGTATTCCTTCCGCTCCTGTGTATTTAACAGTAATACCATACCAATGATCAAGGAACAGATAGTCATATATAAAAGCACTTCTACTAGTAAGGAGCCTTCGGTGGCTTTTACTTTCACTATCCTCATAGATACCTCGCAACAGGATAGATGAGAAGTACCATTGTGGCCACGCTCAAAGAAGGACCAAAGGGAATATAGGAATGGGCAGGGTCGGTATAGCGCTGTATGCAACTGTAAACTATGCCGACCATAGAAGAAAGCCCACAAAGAAGTAGACATTCTAGGGGAGACAGCCAAATGCTAATGGCCATCAACCATTTAATATCCCCTAGTCCGACGCCACCACGGCTCATGTATCGCAAAGACCACCATAATCCACCCATACAAAAGGCATTCCGCAGCACGCTCAAGTCGAGACTATGGCCTATCCATTGGTAGAGACAACCACATATACAAATTATTACCGCTCCTTCATCAGGAAGAATATAATACAGCTTATCGATGGTAGATCCCCAAAAGAGTGTAATCTCCAACATATGAAGTAGTCCCAATTGATAGATATTGCCAATCCAACCCATTTGGTATGCGTATTGTAACCCTAGTGTTCCTATGATATGAGGAACTATGGTCCACAGTAGCCACGGTGTGTGCGCTTTCATATATGACCAAGACACGATGAGATAGAGGCTTGCCACACCGAAGATACAAGCCATACCTCCTACCACATATTCCATCATTCCCTCTTCCTTCTAGTACCTATTCAGCATCCGCTGCAGTGACTGCAATATGTTTCCCTTTGCCACCTTCATTTTGTACACTAGTTACCGTATATTCGCCACCTTTAGGTGTTTTCACATGTTCTGTCAAATAGCCTTCTTTGTACAATGTATCTACCGTTGGTACTGTGTCAGTAGATTGTTCCATCATATACAGTTGTGCCGCATTAGAAATCGTAGTCACATCGGATTTAATTTTTGCTTCCTTCGCTTTATTGGATGCATTTAAAAATTGTGGCATCGCCAAAGATGCTAAAATCGCAATAATAGCGACAACTACCATTAATTCCACTAAGGTAAATCCTTCTTGTTGTTTACGTTGAGACAAACGTTGACGAATTGCTTCCATCATACCTCCTATTGTATGGCTGAAATAGAATTAAACATCGGCAGCATAACTGCTACCACAAGTATAGCGATGATGAGGCCCATCATGCTTAACATAATCGGTTCTAGTAATTGTTCTCCTTTTTTCATAGTCCGGTCTAATATTCCTCGGTAATAGATGTATCCTTGTTGTAACATGCTTTCTAGGTCCCCCGTTTCTTCCCCGATTCGCAGTAAATCATGTAAGAACGAAGTCCCTAATTGCATGGTTTCCAAGGATTCTGTCAATCGGTGCCCCTGTGAAATATACTGTTTCACATCTTGCTGTAATTGAGTAGCCCATAGATTTCCCCACAGTGACTCCGTCATAGCCAACATTTGCAACAGAGGAATCCCACTTTGTAAAAGCAACTTCCAAATCTGACACATGCGTACCATCGTGTAGGATATAAGCCACTCCCTAGATTGCATACAAAGCCAAATCCTGCGATGCACATACAATTTGATCGCCTCTTGTTGATATATCTTCCACAGCAACACAAGTACAACTAGGAATAATGCCACCACATATAATCCGTACTGTTGCAACCAAGTACCACCTGCAAACAAGGCCGCCGTAAAAGGAGGTAACTCAATTTGCATCGTGTCGAATACGGCTTTAAACTGTGGCAAAATGAATCCTACCGCCACCGTAATAAAGACTCCCATCAAGACTAGTAAAAAAGAGGGATAGGTCAAAGCCGAAATCCACTGTTGTCGCAATTTCTGCTCTTCTTCATACAAACCTTGAATCATCGCCAAGGCTTCCACCAAGGTCCCTGATGCTTCGCCCGCCTCTAATATAGTGGCAGCAATGGTAGGACAACCATACTTAGCTACACTTTTCGACAGCGCCATCCCTCTGCCCACATCTTCCCGAATATCGCTATAGGGAATCTTCGTCCCCTTCATAGTCACCATCATATCCAAGGCTTTGCGCAAGGAAATCCCGGACCCTAAGAGCATGTGCAAGCGATAGGCAAACTGAATGATAGGACGATGGCCCCAGTCGGAGCTCTTCTGTTTAGTTTCTACTAACTCTATGCGTATGGGTTTAATCCCTTGGTAGTCTAGTTTTGCTTGCACTTCCTCTGTAGAATCGCCCCAGAGAGTCCCCGTTACTCGCTCCGTATCTTTTGAAAATCCTTCATACCTATACCAACTCATCTACACGCTCCTAATTCGTTTGCAATACCGCATCAAATACTGGTGATGCTCCATAGGTGGCTCGTAAATCTGCCACCGCCATCTCCAAGGTCTTCATAGGTCGTTGCGTTTCCTGTAAAGATACGATTTGGGGTTCTTTCCGCTGGCGAATCAAATTTGCTACAGCAGGTGTATTAATCAAAATATCTCGTACAGGAATAAACTGTTCTCCTAAGACCACTAATCGTTGGCATATCACGGCGCGCAACACTTGCGATAGCTGGGTGCGCACTTCCTCTTGCTGATGGGCTGGAAACATGGATATCATGCGATTAATCGACATGGTCGCCCGTTGTGTATGTAATGTGGCAAATACTAAATGACCTGTCTCCGCTGCATGCAAGGCCGCTTCTAAGGTATCTTTATCACGTACTTCACCGATCAAGATCACATCTGGATCCTCTCGCAATGCATCTCGAATACCATCCGCCATATGATGAAAGTGCGTGTGCAACTCCCGTTGATGAATCAAAGATTCTCGATGTTCCAACACATACTCGATGGGATCTTCCAAGGTAATAATATGCCTTTGCATAGTTTCGTTAATATACATCAAACACGATGTCAATGTGTAAGATTTACCAGAACCTGTGGCGCCAGCAATAATGACGAGGCCTTCTTTGAAAGTAGAAATGTTCCGCAATAATTTCCCCTCTTCTGATGTATCAAGACCTCCCGTAGGTGGGTAAAGTATCCGCAATGTTCCACCCCATCCACAGCGCCACCGAAATAGATGGACCCGAATCCGCAACCCTTCATAGGTCATAGCTCCATCATAGGACATGCTCTCTTTCATCTCTAGCGTGGTATGTTCCTGTATAAATTGAAGTATGTCATCCTCTGTGACCACATAGTCTGTACTCACCATGTCCATCCCTATCCGCCAAAAAATGGCTCCCTGTTGTATATGAATATCTGTAGCTCCCGCCTGTATAGCAGCTCCAATGATGTCACTCCAACTCACAATAATACCCCCACTCGTCGCACTTCCTCTTCCGTGGTAATCCCCAAGTCCACCGCCCGCTGGGCAGACTCTTGCAAAGAACATAGTAAATGCGTGTCTAGCGCATCCCATCGACAACCTTCTCTCGGTATAGACAAGACTTCAAAAATACCAGACCGTCCTTTCATTTCCCCCTCTACACATCGCCGCACTAACCGCTGAGAAATCACACCTATCACCGTAGCTTGCACCAAGTACTTTTCCACACCCATATCCACTAAGCGTTCCACCACACCAGTAGCGTGATTCGTATGGATCGTAGATAGCACTCTATGTCCTGTTAGTGCCGCCTGTACCGCTAGCTCTGCCGTTTCTTGATCGCGAATCTCTCCTACCACAATCGTGTCTGGATCATGCCGTAATATGGCGCGTAAACCACGACTGAAGGTCATCCCAATAGATGGATTCACACCAATTTGAACGGCCTTTTCCACAATCCGTTCCACTGGGTGTTCCAAGGTAATAATCTGCTCTTCCTCTCCATTTAACAATTGTAGCAATGCATATAAGGTAGAACTTTTACCAGACCCTGTTGGGCCACAAACAAGTAATAAACCATGTGGTCTTTCTAATATTTGTTGTACCGCTTGGCTCATGTCCAAGGGCATGCCCAGTTCTTCTAATGAAAGAATCCGCGCATCGTGCCAGAATAGACGACACACTAAGCTCTCCCCATAGACAGAAGGCAAGGAAGACATCCGTATCGTTCCTGAGTGGTTCTCATGGGTCCATACATAACGCCCATCTTGGGGCAATCTTTTTTCACTAATATCCATGGAACCTAATACTTTTAAACGATTCATCACTAACTCGCCGTCCGTTTTGGGAATGGTCGTTATCGTTTGCAACCGTCCATCGAGACGAAACCGAACCAAAACACCCTCTTCTACTGTGTCGAAATGCATATCACTAGCACCTCTTTCATAGGCCTGTTGAAAGAAAGAATCTAATTCTAATTCCACATGGTACATATCATCACCTCCTTTACTTGCCTACTGTATGTATTCTAGATTCCTTTGAAAATTCCTCGAAAACGCTCCTAACAGTCAACGTTCACTGTCAGTGCTACTTTATAATCCATTCGGGCACAAAATGGCCCGAAAACAAAAGGGTTATACCCTATATTTTTACATGAGCACTCTCACATATGACAAAAAATAAAAAAAGAGGAAAGTTGACACTTTTCATCAACTTTCCTCTATCTTATTTGTGCTTTTGTAATAATGTCTTTTTAATCTCATCATGAATAAATTGGGAATATTCTTTCACGCCTATATCATTCGGATGAATCCCATCATCTCCTAGCCAATCTCGATGCTTTGCCGCTAGACTAGCCCAGTCGATGATGTGTAGATTTGGATACTCCCGATCCAATTGTTTCAGATATGCATTATTCCCCTCAATCCACTGGATGCCAGGTGCATAATTGTTGACCCAAAAAATCTGACGATTAGGCCCCAAATAATTTAGTAACGCTTTCGTCTCTCCTTCGTAATAGCCCGTAATAGGACCATTCGTGCCGAGTCCAATGAGGACCACATCGCCCAATTGTTGATTCGCCTCAAATTGTTTCGCAATCCCTAAACCAGCACCTACATAACGAGATACTTTCGCATCAATTTGTATGCCTGCAAAATCATGGCGAAGTGCATGAGCTGATCCGAGCATAACAGAATCACCAATGGCGGCCATGTGAATCATACCTTGTGGATCATCTACGGTGGAAATATCTATTTCCTTCGCATTTTCCGCAGCCTGTTCCTCTGCATTTTTCGTCAATCGCTGTTGTAGCTCCGTCACATCTTGTTGCTTTTCCGTAGGCACCGTTGCCAGCGCATACACGCCTAGAACGATACAAAAAGCTGCTAAGACAGAAGTGACTTTCACAAAATAGGACTGTACTATTTCAACGTAAGCAGATAATCGCTTGTGTTGAATGCACCAATCTGTGACTGCTTCCGTCCAAATCGTAAGCAACACAATAACCGCCACCATAGTCATATAATAGGCAATGGGCGACCCGAACAGAAGGAGCAATCCCTTTTGTTCAAATAGATAAATCACTGGATATTGCCATAAAAATAGACCATAACTGCGCTTGCCTAGCCATCGTAACAGAGGCATATCCACCAATTTTCCAAGCGGTGTATTCGGCCGTTCCACCAGCCACACCATGAGGCCAAATAGTAAGGTGAAAGCCACCATTCCATAGGTGTATAGAAGTGGGCTTTGCCCATCCACGTAGAAGTAACTTGCCACCGTCATAATGACGCCTACCAAGAATACTATTGTGGTCAGTACCTTTTGTTGTACCGTCGCCACATAGTATAGTTTTTGTTCACTTCGATGAAGGCCTAAATAGGCGCCTAATAGTAAGGCGAATACCCGTGTATCTGTGCCGTAGTAGAAGCGGGATACGTCCATTCCTTCCGTATAGAGTAGAGGCATGATCCCTGAGGTCGCCACCGTGATAAGCCCGATCCAAACAAGGCCTATTTTGTAACCCCAAGCCTGTTTCAGTCTATAATAGGTCCAAAATAGGATGGGCCACAGTACAATGTACTGCATTTCTACACCCATGAACCACATGTGTGTAAATGGCGATGTGTTGACCAAACGAGTGAAATAATCTGCATTTTGCCCGATTTGCCACCAGTTATTATAGCCTAGAACAATGGAAAGGACTTCTCCATGAATACCAGCTAACTTCTCAGGCATTGTCATATACCACACACCCAGTACAGTGGCAATCATCAAGATGAGCGGAATCATAATACGCTCTGCTCTTCGCATGAAATAGCGACCTACTGTGTAGATTCCTAACTTCCACTGTTGGTTCGTGGTGAAAGCCAATAAATAGCCAGATAACAAGAAAAAAAGGGAAACCCCCATGAAGCCACCACTTGCTACATGGGGAAATAAATGAAATATCGTGACGCCTATAATGGCAAGACCTTTTAATCCATCAATACCTTTGACGAATTTCCCTGGCTTAGCTCCAATAATACGTTTTTTTACTGCGGAACCTGAAGATTGGTGAGGTTCTTCTAACTCTGGCGTCATGACATGTCTCCTTTACTGTGCAACACTGTTATATGGTAATACTAAGATTTGATACGTAATATACATTATAGCATAGAGAAGGGAGACTGCGTAGAGGAATCTGGAGAAATTATCTTCCTACATCTCCTCCACTATAACATCCGTAACAGCATCCCCCTGACTCCGTATCCACCGCCAGATGCCTGTGCCGTACACTTCGGCTCGGATATGATAGGTATGTGTTTCTTCTTCATACCAGGTAATGGTCGCTGTTGGCAATCGGTCAAGGATGGCATCGATATCGTGTCCCACATAGGTAAAGGTGACTCGTTGTAATCTACCACCGTACATAAACTGTATGCGTTTACGAAATTCCGCTTCTTGGTATCGTGATGTATAGGATGGCACTTGGTAGTGTTCCTCTTCTACGGTCAAACTATGGATACGATCAAGGCGATAAATAGTTGGCAAATCCTGCAATTCTTTTGGAATTTTACACCGTTCTTCTTGGTCCATATAGGCAGTTAGATAGAAATAGTACTCTGAAAAACAGATACCTAAAGGTGACAATTTTCGTGTCACCACTTCTTTGTTTCGGCTCTTCTCATAGGAAATCGTAATATACCGTTGTTCTTGTATGGCTCTCGACAAATCTTCTAACAAGGGCAGCACATTTTTCTTGTGCCGTAATTCCACATAATGGTGCAATTCATTACGGATCAGATTTTCTACCAGCTTTACCTCTTCATGGGGCAAGAATGTTTTCAACAACTTATTCAATATGCGCCCCATATCGTCTCTGAGCAGGGACCTGCTATCTAGCATCACCTTAGCAATAGCCACTAATTCGTTGATAGATAAACATGCCTCATCACCATGACTTAGGACATAGCCTTTTCGTTTTTGGTCGTACACGATGAGTTGTTCGTTCCCATAGACGGTACTTTCATCATGCAAGTACGCGCGTAAATCGTCGATATCTCGTTGCACGGACCGCTCATTAATCCGAAACTCTTCCGCCAGTTCCGGTTTGCGCAGCACTTCCCCTTGTAACAGGCGACGTTGCATCATCAAAATTCGCTGCGTCTTGTCTATTTTCTGTTTCATCTTATCGCTCCACTGTAGCAATAATTTTTACAATCCGACCGCAACCTGCTTCACGGGCTTTCACCTTGTTGGCTGCCTCACTACGGGAATGGGCGCTTTCATAGGCAGTATGTACCGTCGTGCTATTAGGATAGTGAAATTTGACCATGTATCGTTTCATCTCTTTTGTCCTTTCTCATGTGAAAGTATTCACTCTAGAAATACCAATTAACTTAATTATAAAAAACTCTATCAACTAAGGCAATAGTTTTTTATGTATACATAAAGCCACCGTCTCACCATGAAATGTCATAGGCAAGATGGTGGCTTTCTTTGTCAGGGATTACCTGCTATAGATCATGCTATGGGTTACGCTATAGATCATGCTATGGGGTACGCTGTAGATCATGCTACTTGTTCAACAAGAGACTGACATTTGGCATCAACTAATGCTTTCACAGCCGTCACATACTCTTTCATCAATAGCTGTACCTGTTCTTTTACATATAGGTTTAAATCGCTAAGTTCCACGGATGTGGCAAGGTCTCTCGACAGTTCTTGCGCCGCATCCCCCATGTCACCATAAATGTAGCACGTATCAAATCCGATGAGGGATAGGAACCCTTTATCTCGCACCATGTCATGAACTTTGATGTAATCTGCATAGTATTTAGGTTGGTGATAGTAACCTTTTTCGAAGTCTTGCACGATCGTGTTCACCCAATAGGCATTTGTATCCAAGCTATTCAACGAATCCAGCACTTCTTGCAGGGACGGTACTACAAAGCATTGTGTAAACTGACTATCCAATGAAATACTGTCACCACAAGTAGCTACGATAGTGTCCTGTAATTCTTGTAAAATCTGACGAATCTGCTCGTTACATTGCTGGTAAATACCGTCGGATTCTAAAGACAAATAATTGCGCACAGGAAACTTTGTTTCTCGTAGGATTTCTTGATATGCTTCTGTATCCTCATCCTGTCCGAATGGGTCCTCTACATATTCCACCTCATAGGTCCAGTCATATCGTTTTAGCGTCCGCTCTACATAGGTAGCAATCATCTCTTTCACAGCTTCTTTTCGCTGGCTATACACTTTGTTTATGAAATATGTTAGACCCGCTTTACGAGCCCCACTTTCAGTACTATGCTCATCCTCTCTAGATTCCAGTGCTGCAATCACATCTACGCCGAAAAAGTACTGTAAATCCTTATTTCCCGCATCAAATTGATGACTTTCAAATCGGTTCACATCCTCTAGTAGTGCATTCACTTTCTCCTTTGCCTGTTCTACAGCAGACAACACTGTTTCTTTTTGTTCCATACATCCTCCTTAAATGATTAACAATATTCTAACTAGAAATCACATGTTCTCTCTCTTCTATGTCCCCAAGTATTAGAACTATGTGCTCTATGCTATTAGTATGCCATATGAAAGTGACATATTTTGTCATTGGCAATACTTTTTAAATAATATTTCTATTTTTTTCCAATTCTTTTTCCACTGTGAAAGTCCCCAACCACTGACCTGCTTGCAAGGACGACACTAACGTTGCTACAGATTCTTTCACCATATCGCTTGTGATAACCAATGTTTTGTCCGCTGCATGGTTGATATTGTTGCGGAGATGGCGAATGTAGTGAAATTCTACCAAGAATTGTAATGCCTCTAATTGCGGCAAATCTGTTTTTGCACTGCCGTATGCTAACATAGCTTGGCAATCACGGATCAACTTGATGCGTTGTTTTTGGAACGTTTCCACCGCCACGGATTCTAAGGATTCCTCATGATCCTCCTCTTCAAAACTAACAGATTGATGTAAATCAAATTGTTCTACCAAATCTGCTGTTGGTGCTTGCAAGAATTGACGAATAAAAGCACCGTAGTCCGATGCACTTTGCTGTAAGAATTGATAATATTTTTTATTGTAACTCACGCTCGTGCATTGGATTTCATAATATTTGCGTAAATACGTGTCAATCTCTGGAAATTGTGATTGGAAATACATAGCATCTACCACAGAGCGTACATTTTGTTGTACATATAAATAGGCAGGATACAAGTCTAGGATAAATGGTACAATTTTATCTTTATTATAGGAGAAATTCTCAAAGGCTTTTGTGACTTGTTTTTTATTAGTAGCCCCACGTAGCTCATCGCGGATGATTGCCAATTCAGCACCCACTGTATCGCCACCGTTGACGCTAACTGCTTTGTTACCTGCATAATCACGGTAAGTAATGACAAAACATTCTTTCCACGTGCGTTGCATCGATTCCATTTCCTTTTTAAATAGTATCTCCATATCCTTGCGATCTGTGTAGTAAATCCCTTTATTGAACAAGATTGTTGGCACCCATTCAGTACTTAACGTAACCGATTGTTGGTATAAACCACATTGCAAGCACCATTGAATCATGGCTAACTGCAATTCTTGGCTGTGAACCGATGCATCTAATAAGTCACCTAAACTTTCTTTCAATGTTGGCAAGAACTGCAAGAAAGCTGTATCTACTTCACTATCTGCCGTAATCATTTCACAGTCTTTGATACCTTGACGAATAGCATGCACCGCAAAATCCATATCATCTCCCTTACACAAATGCGCGGCCTCAGCAAAGTCCCACAAAGATCCCACTAAGTACTCAATATCCTGATGTACGGCATGTTCATTTGCCAATTGCACTAACATGTCAGCTCGACCAAATCGTGCAAAGGCTTCTACCGCACAATGTACTGCGCCAGACAGTGCAGAGATTATGTTGGTTTCTTCTTGCTCTGATGGTACTGCCACCTCTGTTTTAGCTACACTATCGTTCTGTGTTGACTCTCCTTGCGAAGATTCTGTAGATAGTTTCCCATACTCATTTACAACGGTTACTTCCGAACTAGTATCAGATACCTCTTGGGATATTGATAGTCCAGTCATTGTACTAACCGTAGCTTGTTCATGCACACTAGCATCCTTTTCTATTTGACTAGGATTTGACATAGGCACTACCACCTTTGATGTGTCTTCTGATACATCAAACCATTGTGTTGTCTTGCGTACGTGTTGCCCCTTTTGTTGTTTTGCTGTAATCGATTCCATTAATACTTTCCAAAAATTCATAATACATTCCTTTCCGTGGTCTTGTACCACTTTCAAAATACTAAGCATGGGTATAGTATACCCATCAAGAATGACATATTATGTCATTGGCAATAAGAAATTCAAAATTCTTTTGCTTCCATTAGTATATAGGAACGACAATTTTTGAAATTATAAAAGTCCCGACAGTTGCATACAAAACGCCCTGTTGCAAGTTATGAACTGCAACAAGGCGTTTATCTATAATTTATTTAATTCATCTTCCAAGGCTCTTAACACATCAATGATATCCTTAAAGTCAGGATATTCATTAATATCAAAAATATAGCTATTTATTTTTGATAACTTCGTTTAAATCATACTCATATTCTCGCAGGGTCTTAATGATTCTATCAAAAGGTATTTTTTCACCAAACAGCATTTTTTTCATACTATCATAATCTTCTGAAAAAATTGCTAAACCGTCTTCAGCAGGGATTAACTTTAATTTACCTTCTAGAATTTCATCATATTTTGCCCAATTACTTGCATAAAATTTTTTCTTAAAGTCAATCACCGCTTTTAATAACTGAATATTTTCAAAACTTTTTTCTTTAATATCTGTTAATAACATTTTATACACATCGTAAAAATGTCTAAAATATCGTGTCGGGTAATTTCCATTAATACGATTTGCCTCTCTATGAAGAATTGTTAGCTTTTCAAAAAAAGTCCTTAAACTGTCTACAGCAATGACTTCTATATGTTCATTGAATACATCAGGATGCACATCTTCAATATAGGTAGTAATTGTTCGATTATTTACTGGAATTGGTTCTGCTAAGCACCCAATTTCTAATCGTATAACTTGTAATATGGAACTATCTGTATAACTTTTAGGATAATCGAAGCAGATAGTCTGTCCATCTACTTCATCAATATAAAAATACCATGACTTATCTTTTAGTATCTTATTAAAGTCCTTTTGTAAAATAGGAAGTAATTCATCTTTAAGAAACATTTTTGTGTCATTATTTAATGCTTCATTAAACTTTATTTGTTTAGTATTACTTCTATCTTCATAAGGTTCTTGTGCCCCGTATCCTAGCACTTTCCAATCTAATGCAAGATCAATATCTTCGGAAAATCTTTCGATTAGTTTATATACTTTTGATAAACTTGTTCCGCCTTTAAAAACGATAGAATCTTTATACTTAAATTCACTAAATAAATAGTTCAAAATCATACAAACCCACAAATCTTTTTCTATAATAGCTTTAGCCATATTAAGTCTATCTGATGTACTATCAATAACAAGTTCTAGCTCTTCATTTGAGATTTCTAATAATTTACTCATAATTAAGCTCCTGTATTCTTGTGAAAATTTCTTGCATCCAAAATGGAATCTTTAGAATATCTTTTTTTAAATCTTCTTTCACATGTTTAGCAAATTTGGCAAGCTTTTGTATTTCATTGTCTCCAATTTTATCTTTTCCCAAAGCCTTTAAAGCTTGTATTAATATAGATAATTCTTTTGAGTAGGTTGTTATATGCCTATTGGTAGTGCGTTTAAAAATAATCTTTTTACCCCTATATAAATACTCTCTATAAGCCCCATCGGAGATATAAATATACTCATTAGGAACCTGTGTAGACAGCCCCGTATAGTTTAAAGCAGTTTCACCTGCAGGTGCTATGGTCCAAGAAAATTTATCTGCTAATTTTTCAGCAACAACACTTGCATCTGGATATGTATATTCTTTTAAAACTTGACTATACTTAGGTTTTGTATACAAACCATCTATAAGTCTTACTATTTTATTTTCTTCATGTAAGCGATATAATGCTGATTTAACTGTATTTTTTGTACCGAGATGATAAAAATCATGAATAGAAAAAATTTTCCCGCGATTTTCTGTCATACTATCTTCTATTTGATTTGCTATAGTCATTATCTATACACCCCCTTGCACCCAAAATTATATACTTTTGGGTGCAAAAGTCAATAGATGATTTCGCAATATATCCTAATATACCTTTCTAAAAAATACCAAAAAAGCAACAGAACTTTAACATCCTGTTGCTTCTATTACTTATTCTTTTGTTTTGCGACTGGTATCGCCCATTCGGGTTAGTTTCACTTCCCCCAGTTCTACCCCACGGGTATGTTGTGTATGGGACCATACTTTGTCATGACGATTCAAATATCCCAAGAAGGTAACGGGTACCCAAGAATAGATGAATAATGGGTATAATAGATAATAGATCCAAACTTTTGGTGGCACTTTGATTTGTGCCAACACAATGAGCGGAAATAAATATTGTCCAATACCGATAATCTGCCATACTTGCACTGGCAAAATTTGGTAGATAATATTCGTATACAACGGCACGATACCGTTGATATAAGTCATAATAATATAAAAGGCGGACAGTAACAAGAAATAGGGTTGTGTAATCTGCACAATTCCATCTAGGATCGTCCATTTTCCTTTCTTAATACCTT
This sequence comes from uncultured Veillonella sp., assembly GCA_963518725.1. GTDB lineage: Bacteria > Bacillota > Negativicutes > Veillonellales > Veillonellaceae > F0422. The sequence continues at coordinate 66,181 of CAUQLO010000002.1, forward strand.
GCACAAAGAGTTTCGGTATATACCGCTCCCCCGTGTCAAAATGACCTTGAGCCCAACGTTTCCGTTGATTCCAAGACTGCATGAAAGTCAATGGTTTTTCATCATACACAATAGCATTGTGAGCCCATGTTGTTTTCACACCATGGATCAACAATTTCAAAGAAAATTCCATATCTTCTGTCAAGCTATTACACGACCAACCATAGTCGCGGATGATATCTGTACGGATACACATACCTGTGCCACCCAAGGCTGTGGAAAGGCCTAAGTTATATTTCGCCAAGTGCCACATATGATTCACCATCCAAAAGGCAATGGCAAAGGTGCCAGCCACCCATGTATCGGTCGGATTCTTCGCATTCAAGTAGCCTTGAATCACGGGTTCCCCTTTTTCCAAATGACGATTCATTTCATAGAGGAAATGAGGATGCACTAGATTATCTGCATCAAAGATGACAAACGCATCATAGTGGCGTTCCATGGCGAATACTTTATCAAACATCCACCCCATGGCATAGCCTTTACCCACTTCTTCGGTATTAAAGCGCTCATACACTTCAGCTCCCGCTTCGCGAGCAATCTCAGCAGTATCATCTTTACAATTGTCGGCTACAACAAAAATATCATATAAATGGCGAGGATAATCAAGCACTTGCAGATTATTCACCAATTGACCTATCACGGCGCTTTCATTATGAGCACAGACGATAATGGCAAAAGAATGTTTCGGAGAACATTCCTTTTTGTCACTTTTATGCCACATACCGCAGACCATCAACACAAAGTAATACAAGGTATAAAATACGATGATGACTTGTATAGGAATCATAATTAGGTCAAACCAAACGTAATTCATCTTAGTTCCTTCCTATTTACGAATGTTGTTGATGATAGTATTGCTAATACCATATACTGCATACAATACAAAAATCAACACTGGCCAAGAACGATAGTCCACCAATAGACAAAATACGCCACAACCTACTGTAATGCCTACAGCTATAGGTTGCATAGGATCGCTACCTTTTCCTTTAAAATCAGGATGATGTACATTGCTGACCATCAAATAGCCTACAAAGATCATGGCTAGCATCAATGCCACATCAGGAATGCGCACACCACTTAATACATAAGTAGCTGCCATACAACCTGCGGCAGGAATAGGCAACCCTTGGAAATAGCCATGTACTTCTTCTGTCATAATGTTGAATCGTGCCAATCTGAAAGCCCCCAATACGGAGAACACCAACAATGGCACATAGCCTAGCCAGCCGTAGTGATCCAAGCTCATCATGTACAACATGAACGCTGGAGATACACCAAAACCAACCACATCTGCTAGAGAATCTAATTCGCGGCCAAAATCGCCAGATACGCCCAAGGCACGAGCAATACGGCCATCTAGGCCATCCGCTAGCAAGGACAACAACACGCAAATTGCAGCGCCTGTAAAGTTACCCGTTGCCGATAAACTAATCCCCACTACACCGCAGGCTAAATTGGCTGCTGTACAAAGATTGGGAAATATAGACTTATTCATCTTTCACCCTCCCAATAATCGTCTCTCCACCCACTACATGTTGCCCTTTTGTAACGCAAATGTCTACGTCTAAAGGAACAAATAGTTCTGTGCAAGAGCCGAACTTAATCATACCATACAAGGTACCTTGTTCTAAGGTATCTCCTACATCTGTCCAAGACACGATACGTCTAGCCAACAAGCCTGCAATTTGTGTGACCACAATTTCCATCTTGTCGTTTTTAATGCTAATCGTATGTCGTTCATTTTCATAGCCTACAGAATCTTTATAGGCTGGTAAAAATTGACCTTCTGTATATTGGCGGAACGTGATTTCTCCCGCCATAGGCGCACGGTTCACATGCACATCAAATACAGATAGGAAGATTGTTACTTTCTTACATTGTTGATGTAAATACGTATCTTCAAAGACTTCCACCACTTCCATGACTTTCCCATCCGCTGGGGAAACAAGTACACGGTCATCGTGCGGAATTTGGCGATTAGGATTCCGAAAAAAATACGTAAAGAATAATGCCAATATAAACGGTATAATTCCCAACCACCAAGACACGAAGTACCCCACAAGAGCAGCTACAACTAGGCATGCTCCTATTAAAGGATATCCATCTTTTACAATTAAACCCATACTAAACCTCTTCTATATGCCCCACAAGGCACAATCATGCATCTCCCAAAATAGATGCATTTCACTTCCAACAATTTATTTATGGCGCCATACGGCCCACATAAATTTAGGCAATGCCAACATGCGAATGATACGCTTTGGTTGCAATAATAAGCGATACAACCACTCCAAGCGATTTTCCTGCATCCATAGTGGTGCTCGTTTCAGCATGCCTGCCATCACATCAAAGGATCCGCCCACTCCCATGGCTACGACACCTTGTAAATGGGATAATTTATCTTGAATCCAAAATTCTTGTTTAGGTACTCCAAAGGCAACAAAGACTAGCTGTGCGCCACTGCGGTCGATGTCCTCTATGATCTGCTTCTCTTCGTCTGGCGTAAAATACCCCGAATGATAGCCCACCACTGGTAACTCACCTAGTTCTGCCGCTGCATTCTCTAAGGCTGTCTTCACAACCCCTTCGGCACCGCCCACACAATAGACCTTAATATTGTGCATTTGTGCTGCTTTCAATAGATGTTGTAATAAATCACATCCTGTGACACGTTCTGGGAACTGTTTGCCCACTTGTTCAGCAGCCCATAACACACCTGCCCCATCGGGCACTACAAGATCTGCTCTTTGCAAAACCTCAAACAATCTTTGATTTTCCTGCGCCATCATGACCATTTCTGCATTGGCCGTGGCCACTGTGTGCAATCCTTCTTGCCCCACAAATGAAAGCACCCTATCTACGGCTTCCGTCATTGTCACCACATCAATAGGGACGGATAGCACATCAATTCGATTTTGCACCATTCACCTCATCTATTCTAGTACGTAAACAAGAAGGACAGGACGTACAAGAAAGGCTCGCTTCCTCATAGGCCTATCCTTCTGGTAGGTAGTCTTTCCTAATTATTTTTTCTCGCAGCGCATAACGCCAGCTTCCATATAGTTGTCAGCTTTCATGTCCACAAAAATAACTTTTACTGCTTCTGCTGGAACTTTTACAGTTTCCACAGTTGCTTTTGTAATCGCTTCACCAAGAGCTTTTTTTTGTTCGAAAGTACGACCTTCTACTAATTCTACATGAATAATAGGCATGAGCTTATCCTCCCTCACCACTACATATCTTTAACACTGTGCTATAGATAGAATCTCACTCTATTGTATCATATTTGGCCCTCACTAAACAACTTTAAGTATATAAAATACGCATATATTGTGGTCCAAATCGAGCTTCCATCTGATGGCGCAGTGTCGCTTGTACTTCCTCAAATCCCCGGTCTCGTAAATATCTCTTCGCATCCTCTCGCGCTTCCACTAAAATGGGAATATCCTTGATGATGTTGGCCACTTTCAAATCTGGTAAGCCCGATTGGGCGAGGCCAAACAATTCCCCGGTCCCGCGAATCAACAAATCTTCTTCTGCCAACTTGAATCCATCCTGTGTCTGTTCCATCAATGACAAACGATGTTTACTGTCTGGATTTTTACTATCGCTGACGAGCACACAATAGGCCTGCGCCGATCCACGGCCCACCCGCCCACGCAATTGGTGTAACTGGGATAGCCCAAACCGTTCCGCATTGTGGATACACATGATGGTCGCATTCGGCACATTCACGCCTACCTCAATGACCGTGGTAGATACTAATAGGTGAATTTCATGACGATAAAAGGCGTCCATCACCTCTTCTTTTTCTTTCGGTCGCATACGACCATGAACCATGCCCACCCGATAATGTGGCTCAAAATAATCCTTGTAGGCATAGACGATTTGCTCCGCCGCATCTAAATCCATTTTTTCAGACTCTTCCACCAGAGGGCATACCGCATATACTTGTCTGCCTGCTTTCATCTCTCGCTCAAAAAACTCCAGCATTTTTTCTTTATGCGACGAGTTCACCACATAGGTCTTAATCGGTTTTCGACCTGGTGGCATTTCCTTGATCAAGGACACTTCTAAATCACCATAAATAGATAATGTCATCGTGCGAGGTATCGGTGTCGCCGTCATAATTAACACATGGGGATGGTCGCCCTTCTTCTGCAACTTCGCCCGTTGCTCCACACCAAATCGATGTTGCTCATCCACCACGATGAGGCCTAACTTGTGAAAGTTCACTTTCTCTTGGATCAACGCATGGGTTCCCACGATCACATCGATGTCCCCTCGTTCTAGCGCTGCATAGAGGTCTTCCTTTTTCTTCGTAGACCCCGTTAATAACGCCATCCGTATGGGCGCATCACGAAACAAGTCTTGGAAACTTTCAAAATGTTGAGACGCCAAAATCTCTGTGGGTGCCATGATAGCCCCTTGGAATCCATTTTCGATGGCCTTCGCCAATGCCAAGGCAGCCACCACCGTTTTCCCAGAGCCCACATCGCCTTGCACCAACCGTTGCATCGCTTGCGGTTGCTCCATATCTCTAGCAATATCTGCATAAGCCTTTGCTTGATCTCCCGTCAACGTAAAAGGCAAGCCCTTGCGAATCCGGTTCACTAAGGATCCATCGCAATCCATAGCAAATCCTCCATGACTTTGCTCATGAGCACGCAATAACAAAAGTCCCATTTGCATAATCCACAATTCTTCATAAGCCAATTGCTTCCTTGCCTCTTGGTACCGTTCCCAAGACGTAGGAAAATGCATTTCCCGGAATGCTTCATAGCGACTCATCGCAAATCGGTCGCCCATTACGTCCATAGGCACTACATCCTCTAGCTCACGATGATGGTCAAACCAATTTTTAATCGCCATCCGGATACCCCATTGTTTCATGCCTTCCTTCAAGGAATAGACAGGCACAATCCCACGGTCCACCACTTGCCCTTCCTCTATCATTTCGATTTGAGGCGTGTTCATCTGCAGCTGACCGTAGTTGAACTCTATTTTGCCATAAGCATACAAACGTTGTCCTTTTTTATAAAAGTTCTTCTTATAGGCTTGGTTAAAAAATGTTAAATTTAGACTCCGTACACCATCGGAAATAGTTACAAGCAAAATATGCATTCTTGGCTTCGGCCGTTTCTCACTCACTTGTACCACTTGTCCCGTCACGCCTACCACCTCACCACGAGGTGCTTCATGAACAGAATAGACCTTGCGACGGTCTTCAAAGGTACGAGGAAAATAATGTAACAATCCCGTCACATCCTGTATACCTAACCTATGTAATTGTTTCACTCGCTGCGGGCCCACACCCTTGATCGATTGCAATTGTTCGTTCATGCTCTTCCTATCCTACGCTGTTCTCTGTGAAAGTATCCCTGACTATAACTCGCTACTAAGTATCCTATGTAGCAGGCACTCTATGATGTTTATTATACCACAACCCGTCTACTCCCCGTATGAGTCTACTAAGTACAAGTCCACTGAGTATGAATCTGCTAAGGATGAGTCTACTAAGTGTATGTTCACTGAGTATGAATCTACCAAGTATGAGAGCTATGGGCTAGGCATGAATCTACTAAGTATAAGAGGTATAGGTAAGTATAATTGTATCTAGTAGGAATAGTTCGTTCTAAAAAAAGCGCAAAAAAAAGAAGGACACTTTTTATAGAAGAGTTACGTGAGTTAGGCTTTGTAACAAAGTGTCCTTCTAATATTTAATTATACTTAGATTATACATCTGGTGTAAAATAAACGCAAGTTGTTTTTTAGTAAAATTTGACAGACTTTACAAGTTTAGTATATAGTTAATAGGCTAATATAATATTCTTAAATTGCAAGTCGAAATTGAACACTTTAATATAAATAATTAAACATCTCATAGTAGAGCTAAAAGTGGGTTAGCATAATAACTTAGATATTTCTTGTATGAACATCTCCTCTGGTGTTTTGTATCCAAGAAGCTTTCTTGGTAATCGGTTTATCCAGTTGTGTACAATCTCGAGTGTCTCTGTAGTAAGATCACTCAATGCTTTGCCTTTTGGTATAAATCGTCTTAATAATCCATTGTGACGTTCATTTGTTCCTCGTTGCCAAGGTGAATTAGGATGCGCAAAGTATACTGGGCAGGCTACTCTACAGTCCTCTGTAAGGTTAGCAAACTCACTACCATTGTCTGAGGTAATGCTCTTTACTGAACCCATTGCCATAGTACTTAACCATGCAGCAATAGCTTTTGTTACGTCATTAGCAGAACCACTATCTGCTAGCAGTTGTACATTAAATCGTGTTTTTCTTTCAGCCAATGTTACTAGCACAGGTTCATGCTTTCCTTTCTTTCCTCGAATCGTATCCACTTCCCAATGCCCAAATTCCGTACGTTCATCTACTGCAGGGCTACGATCATCAATGCTTAACACAAGATTACGTTTACGAGTACGTTGGATATACTTGGTTCGTTTTCTTTTAACAATACAAGGAAAGTCAAGGATATGTAGAAAGAGACCTTCATGTACGTAGTTGTACAAGGTTTTTGTGCAAACCATCATATCTAATGTAAATAACTTTTCTTTACGTGCTACACCAACACAAGCATCAATAGACCATTTATCGGCCCCTTGGATCTTATATTTTGCCCATTCTAGAAATGCACTAGCATTATTAATTTTTAGGCGAGAAAATGATCCTGCTCTACTTTTTTCATATGCTAGTTGTCCTGTTTCGGCGAAATATAGGCTAACTAGTTTATCCTTTTTTATCTGGTCGACTGTACCACGCTTTATTTCGTAATAAATAGTCGTTCTAGACCGTTGCAGATCAGAGGCATTTGTCCGTGTTTCTGTGTTATGATTAGTATTATCCATAGTGATTACCTCGTGATATCTTGTAATTTAGCACTATAATCATACCACGAAATCACTATGGATTTTTTATATTCTATTGTTCAGTTTCATTATACAATTAACCCTAATATAATATTATCTGAAAAAGACGAGATGTACTTGCATTCCCTATCCTTTTTATGATAAAATACATATGTTATATTAGTAGTAAACACTTTGGAGGTGGAAACAAATGGCAAAC
>CAUQLO010000003.1:0-70949 GCA_963518725.1 uncultured Veillonella sp.
CTGACTGGTACTAATAGATCGAGGGCTTTACTAGAGAACCAACTTTGTAGGAGCGTTAGCGACGCACAAAGTTGTGTGAATCAGTATGTCGGTTGTAAGAATTTCCACGACCGAAGGGAGTGAAGAAATTCCACAAAACCGACGAACTTAAACTGATTTACGATATGAACTGGTATGTTAATACTAAAACTTGTAAGTTAAATATTATCTTTCTATGTAGTTTTCAGGGAACACCCTGACAAATTCAGTGATGATGGCTACGAGGAACCACCTGTTCCCATCCCGAACACAGTAGTTAAGCTCGTAAACGCCGAAAGTACTTGGCTGGAAACGGCCTGGGAGGATAGGAAGTCGCTGATTAATAAAAGAAGAGCACCCAATAGGGTGCTCTTCTTTTATTACTTAGTGAGTTTACATACGAGCAGGTCGACCTGGGATCCCCAGTGAACCATCTTTGAAGGAACGAAGTGACGCACAAAGATGTGTGAATCGGGGAGTTCGGCCCGTAAGATTTTCTACGACCGAAGGGAGTAAAGAAAATCCACAGGGCAGAACAGGAAGTCGCAAATGAAAAAAACCTTTTTGTGATCCGTTACTAGCCAACATGGTAGAAGTAATATCTATGGAATAATGCCATAGGCCTGGGATCCCCATCAAACCACTTGTAATGTACAATATACTTTACCCTATAAACATGATACAATAAACACATAATGTTAACATCTCTTATTTTTTTATACGTAGGTATTGCTTTAATTATGGCCTTCGGTATGGGCGAAGTATGGGAAGATGGCACAGGGAATGAGTGTATTTTTGCTTGGATCATCCTAACTGGAAATTTGTGTTATGTCATTCACGAATGGCTAATGTAATTATAAATGCAAGGGTTTATTACACCTTAACAAGGTAACATCATGACAAGACATAAACGTAATAGTATTTTCAAAAGACCTAAAATTGAATTTTTCAATACCTTTGATCGGGAGGAGTTTCTACTTTTAATCCTTAAAGGGATTCTCATAGGAATTGTTGCAGGTACTCTTGGATCTGCTTTCCGTTATATCATTCATTGGGGCAATGAGTATCGCCACGAATTTATGGCTGTTGCAACGATGGAACAAATCGTGATTTGGACGCTGATTATGATGGTTCTCGGCTGGGGATGTCATCTATTGCTCAAATGGGCCCCTTTATCAGGCGGTTCTGGGATTCCTCAAATCGAAGGGGAAATGAAAGGTATCTTTAATATGAATCCCTTTCCAACATTGGTGTCTAAGTTCTTTGGTGGCGCTTTCACGGGAATCGTAGGATTTTCAGTAGGTAGGGAGGGTCCTTCGGTACAATTAGGTGGGGCAACGGGAAAATTATTATCCAATTGGTTTGGGAGTTCTCTTCGTGAGGAACGCATTTTAACATCTGCCGGTGCTGCTGCGGGGCTAACTGCTGCTTTCAGTGCCCCTGTATCTGGGGCTATCTTTGTCTTTGAAGAAGTGCATAAAAGTTTCTATCCAAAACTTGTGATTCCTACTTTTTCCGCCACTATTTCAGCGAATGCAATCACCTCTTTGGTGTTTGGACTTACACCTTCATTGGGATTTTCAGTGATGGAAAGTATCCCTATGGAATACTTCAGCACTCTGCTTATATTAGGTGTGGGCGTAGGTTTCTTCGGAATCATATTCAATCGTATGATTGTGGGCGTGAAATCCCTATATGATAGACTTCCCATCTCTAGGGGATGGAAAATTTCCCTTACATTCCTAGGCGTAACGCTGTTAGGACTGGACTCACAATTGCTCCTAGGTGGTGGCAATGATGTGGTGACTATGATGGTTGAGCATCAACAAACGATACAGTTATTGTTCTATATTGTGATAGGCAAGATAGTATTGACATCTATTTGTTATGGGAATGGTGCACAAGGTGGTATTTTCCTACCTATGGTTGTTATAGGATCTGCAGTAGGTGCTTTATTACATAGCATCTTAGTGGAATTACATATGCTACCGAATGCCTTTGGTAGTAGTTTTATCATATGCGGTATGGCAGGCATGCTAGCGGCGTCTATGCGAACACCGTTGTTGGCTATTTTGTTGGTACTAGAAATGACAAATAGCTTTCACAGTATATATCAAGTGGGAACGGTGGCAATCATCGCCTATTTGACGGCAGAATTTATGAAAGAATTGCCAATTTACGACAATTTATTACTTCGTATGAGCCAAGGTATTGTGGGGGCTGAGGAGGAACAGACCTTTTTCCAAACTCGGTTGTCCGTGGTTTGCCCCTATGTGGATAGCATGTTGAAAGACATTGAAATGCCACGAGGGTCTATGATTGTCAGCATTGACCGTGGTGGACAACCGATTGTACCAGTGGCGACAACGGTCTTGCAGTGCGGAGACGAATTGTATATTTCTTGCACAAAAGGACAGCTGAAAGAGGTCAAAGAATTTTTTAGTAAATCTAATTAGGAAATGTATATAGTATTACATACATAGAAAGGAATAGACATATGGCAATGATGGAATTTACAGACCGGCCTTTAACGGTGGCCGTGATTACAGTATCTGATACAAGAACGAAGGAAACAGATAAAGGAGGAGCTCGTGTTGAAGAGCTAGCTCGTGAGGCGGGTTTCACCGTGGTATCTCGGCAGATCGTGACGGATACCATCGAGGAGATTCAAGGGGCGATTCAGAAGGCGTTCACAGGCCTGTATGGAGATGACGTGACTGTATTGAGCGATGAAACAGATGATACAGTACGTGCTTGGACCTATGAAAGCAGCATAAACGGAGCAGATATTATTATTAGCACTGGTGGTACGGGTATTGCAAAACGCGATGTATCCATCGAGGCCGTACAACCTTTGCTAGATAAAGAAATCCCAGGATTTGGGGAATTATTCCGTTTTTTGAGTTATCGTGATGATATTGGAACGAAAGCTTTGGCATCTCGTGCTATTGCGGGGGTTAAGGACCATACTATCTTATTCGCTATCCCAGGATCAGTAGGGGCCGTTACCTTAGCGATGAAAGAGTTAATTTTACCTGAGGTAAAACACCTCAAGCGAGAGCTGATTAAATAGTAACCTAATACTAGCTATCTCGGTACTAAGTGATATAGTATGGAGATAGCTATTTTTATATAAACAGTGAAGATCTTTTTAATTGATGCAATTGATGATAAGGGAAAGAGAGATAAACAGAAAAATAAACATACTCTTTAGCTTTTTTCGTGCACAACTACTTGGGAACGTGCTATAATGGAGATATGTAAATTACATAGTAAGTTGTTGGAGGATGTAATGGCTTTCAATTTAAAAGGAAAAGAAGAAAAATTTTTCAGCATGCTGAACGATCATGCTGAACTTTGTCATGAGGCTGCTCAATTGATGCAGGCCGTGTTTGAAGGGGAAGTGGAAAAACAAGAAGCACTTCGTCAAATCGAACAAAAAGAACACGAGGCTGATGAGTTAGTAGCCGCTACGATGGACCGTTTGCGTAAAACATTTATTACTCCAATGGACCGCGAAGATATTCAACTTTTAATTGACCAGTTGGATAACACCATTGATAACATCAAAGAAATTATGGATAAAATGGTGATGTACCAAGTACAAAGCGAACCAACAGCAGGAGCCATTCGCATGGCGGAAATCGTGGCTAAATGTTGTAAGCATATTAAAAAATCTATTTCCTATATGGGTAGTTTAAAGAAAAATTATCTAAAAGTAGAAGGCCGTGCCTTGGAAGTATTGCGTCTTGAGGCAGAGGCGGATGATGTGTATCACGTGGAAATGGCGAAACTCTTCACAGAGTGTAGCGATCCAATTGAAATCATTAAGTGGAAGGAAATTCTTAGCTCCATGGAAGAAGTTATCGATGGTTCTGAGACTTTGGTGGGTACATTCCGCCGGGTAGTATTGAAGTATGCTTGATGGTTGGGTGATCTGGGCCGTCGTTTTATTAGCGGTGGCCTTTGACTATATTAACGGATTCCATGATACGGCGAATGCCATCGCCACGTCTGTATCGACGAGAGCCATTGCGCCAAAAACAGCCATTATGATGGCGGCGACGTTGAACTTTTTAGGCGCTATGGTCAGTACGGGTGTAGCAAAAACTATAGGTGGCGATATTGTCACAGCGCCAGATATGATCAATGGGGAAATCATTGTGGCAGCTTTGGTGGGGGCTATTTTCTGGAACCTTTTGACTTGGTGGTATGGGATTCCTAGTTCCTCTTCGCATGCTCTTATCGGTGGTATTATCGGTGCCGTATTGATTTCTGTAGGGCCAGAGGCACTGCAGGTGAGTGGGATTGGAAAAATCTTTATTTCCTTAGTAGCATCTCCCGTTTTGGCGCTCGTATTAGGGTATATTGTGATGAAAGTTCTCCTACTCTTATTTGGTAGATTTTCACCGATTGCCTTGAACGACCGATTCCGAAGTATGCAACTAGTGTCTGCGGCTCTAATGTCCTTTTCTCATGGATCGAATGATGCGCAAAAAGCGATGGGTATTATTACCTTAACCTTAGTAGCGAGTGGTCATTTGCAAACATTGGATGTACCGTTGTGGGTAAAACTAGCCTGTGCTACAGCGATGGCATTGGGTACAGCAGCCGGTGGTTGGAAAATCATTGCTACCGTAGGTAGTAAAATTTTCAAACTAGAAAGTATTAATGGTTTTGCGGCAGATTTGAACTCCGCCATTACCATTTTCACAGCCACCTTATTGCACTTACCAGTATCTACGACACATGTAGTGAGTGGATCTATCATGGGTGTAGGCACAGCGATGCGTGTGAGAGCAGTTAACTGGAGTACAGCTCGTTCCATGGTATTTGCGTGGTTTATTACCATTCCGTTATCGGCAGGCGTGTCTGCCTTAGCGTACGTGCTGATTGATACCTTAGCACATATATAAAAAATGAAGAAATTATGAAGAAATGTATTGCAACATTCTCAATAATTTCTTATAATAGAGACAAGAGATGCTCGAGCATTTGCACTCGAGCATTTTTTATAATTGTAAAGTATACTATTAGAGTGTACTTTTAACGTCCATACATATTTCAATATATACGTAGTTAATAAGGGAGATACCATTGAAATTTAATCAGGCAACAGATTATGCATTTCGAATTATTTTATACATGTCCACCCTACCATTTGGTACGCGCAAAGTAGGGGCAGAATTGGCACGGACTAGCAAGATTCCAGAACGGTTTTTGTTAAAGATTATGCGCTACTTAGTGAATGCAAAATTACTGCATTCCTATCGTGGTGTAGATGGTGGATTTTCACTGGCAAAGAAACCGAAGGATATCAGCTTGTATGACGTGGTGACAGCGGTGGAAGGAGATACGTATTTGCAACATTGTCTATACGATTCTGAAAGCTGTACCCGTGGGTGCCATGGCCAATGTGCTGTGCAAGAAGCCATCGGTAAAATTCAAGCAGGACTTGTAGAAGAATTACAAAAGGTTGATTTCGAAACGTTAGCAAAACGTGAACGTTCGATTCATATATCAATGCACCATGTGGTCTAAATTTATATTCAAGTGAGGAGGAATTGGCATGATGGATGCAGTCTTGTTAGCTCGTTTTCAATTTGCGTTGACTACGATCTATCACTGGCTCTTCGTACCGTTCACGCTAGGTATGACAGTATTAGTAGCAATACTTGAAATTACTTACGCGCGTACAAAAAACGAAGTGTACAAAAAAATGGCGAAGTTTTGGGGTAAATTATTCCTAATTAACTTTGCAATGGGTGTTGTTACAGGTATCGTTCAAGAGTTCCATTTTGGAATGAACTGGGCAGAATATTCTCGTTTCATGGGGGATATCTTCGGTGCGCCATTAGCATTGGAAGCCTTAACAGCATTCTTCTTAGAGTCCACCTTTATGGGGGCTTGGATTTTTGGTTGGGATAAATTATCCCCTAAAGCACATGCATTTGTAGCAGTGTTGGTAGCTATCGGAAGTAACTTATCCGCATTCTGGATTTTAGTAGCGAACTCATTTATGCAACATCCAGTGGGATATGCTCTTCGTAATGGCCGTGCAGAAATGGATTCCTTTGCGGCAATCCTACAAAATGGGTATTTACCAGGTCAATATTTGCACATCTTTACAGATGGCATCTTAACAGCAGGTGTGATTATCGCCTCTGTCAGTGCATGGCATTTATTGAAAAATAACCATGTAGAGTTCTACTCTAAATCCATTAAATTTGGTTTAGGCGCAGCTGTGATTGGCGGCTTGTTAGTAGGTGGCGCAGGTCACTTCCAAGGTCAAACAGTAGCCAAATTACAACCAATGAAAGTAGCTGCTTTTGAAGCATTGTGGGAAACACATGATCCAGCTCCATTTGCTATTGCAGCAGGTATTGACCAAGAAGGCAAAAAGAATAGCTTTGAAATCGGTATTCCAGGCGCCTTATCTTTCGTGGTTCATGATTCTTTCAAAGGGGAAGTGAAAGGTATCAATGACCTTCAAAAAGAAGCAGAATTAAAACATGGTGCAGGTGATTATGTGCCACATGTAACATCTATGTTCTGGTCCTTCCGTGTAATGATTTTAGCTGGCATTATTATGTTGGTGACATCCATTGTGGGATACTATTTACATGTGAAAGGTAAATTACTTAACAATAGAGTGGCTCTAAAAAGCATCTATCATTTATTAGCCCTTCCATTCATTGCGAATTCCACAGGTTGGTATGTAGCAGAAGCGGGTCGTCAACCTTGGCTTGTATATGGCTTACAAAAAACGGCGGATGGGGCATCTAAAGTGGTAACAGCCCCAGAAATCTGGACAACAATCATCGGTTTTACCGCTGTATACGTAGTCATGGCGATTGCTGCAATCTACTTGGCAGTCAAACATATTCAAGCGGGTCCAGCGGGTAACCCAGCTCATGATGTGGTTGAACAAGAGGAGGCTACATTATGGAAATAATTACAAATAACTTAGAATTAATTTGGTTCATCTTAGTAGGTGTTCTATTTACGGGATTCTTCATTTTAGAAGGTCTTGACTATGGTGTAGGCATGTGGCTCCCATTCTTGGGTAAAACAGACCGTGAACGCCGTCAATTAATCAATACTATCGGCCCTGTATGGGACGGTAACCAAGTATGGATGCTCACAGCTGGTGGTGCTATGTTTGCATCCTTCCCACAAGTATATGCTACCTTATTCAGTGGTTTCTACTTGGCATTGTTTTTGATGTTAGCAGCGTTAATCGCTCGTGGCGTATCCTTTGACTTCCGCAGTAAAGATAAAAGCCCAACATGGCGTGCTGCTTTCGACTGGTGCATTTTCTTCGGATCTGCTATTCCGGCACTTCTTTGGGGTGTTACAGTAGGTAACTTGATCCAAGGTACACCTATCGATAAACATATGAACTATGTAGGCGGTTTCTTAGATTTATTGAGCGTATATACGATTCTTTGTGGCGTTGCCTTCGTGTGCGTATTCTTGTATCATGGTGCTTTATATGCATCCTTGAAAACAACAGGGGAAATCTCTGAGCGCGCTCGTGCAGCTGCGTTAGTAGAAGGTGTGATTACAGCAGTCGGTGCGTTGGTATTGGTAGGTGCTACCTATGTGTACACAGACCTTTTCAACAGCACATTAGCTACTGTAGCATTTGCATTAGCTATTCTTAGCTTCTTAGTATCTTGGGGCTTTACACGTGCTCGCCAAACAGGTAAAGGTTTCGTGTTCAGCGCATTGACAATTCTATTTGTAACCCTTGCGTACTTTGCAGGATTGTTCCCTCGTATCATGGTATCTAGCATTGATCCAGCGTACAGCTTAACAATCATGAATGCTGCATCCTCTACGTATACATTAACATTGATGACAATCGTAGCGTGCATCTTCGTACCAATCGTATTGGCGTACCAAGCATGGGCATACTACTATTTCCGTCATCGTGTATCACAAGATGACTTACACTATTAATCCGTAGTGAATTTGAAAGGGGCGTGGTTTCACGTCCCTTTTCTTGTCTACTCGGAAGCAATGGGTAATGATTCTGAAAGGAGATTTTATGTTTCATTCCTTTGCGTGGCAATTAGTCAAATTGCACCCCCGTTCCTATGGGGGGCTCTTGGTACTGACTTTGCTGGGCACCTCGGCAACCTTAGGTCAAGCCTATGCCTTTGCTCGCATCATTGATGACTTAGTCGTGCATGGTGAAAGTCTATCCTATGGGCTAGTTGCTCTATTGGGGGCGATGATCCTGTTGCGTGTCGTTACGTCCCATGGTGAGCAGTGGTTACGAGATCATATTGCTAGCGCTGTGCATGAAGACTTGCGGAATCGAGTCTTGCATCATATGATCGGCCAAGGCGTTCGCCAATCCAAGAGCGCTGGAGCGGTGACACATCTATTGACAGATGGATTAGACCATGTGGATGCCTATATGAGCCAATACATTCCGCAAGCTCTGTATGCGGTCTTGATTCCTCTTGTTATATCGGTGGCGATCATCGATTCTGTATCTTGGATTGGATGGATCTTAGTATTGACCTATCCATTGATACCTTTCTTTATGATTCTCATCGGTAAAGAAGCAGATAAATTAAATAAGCAGCAGTGGGACCGCATGCAGTTCTTAGGGGGACATTTCCTCGATGTCTTACAAGGATTGACGACGTTGAAAGTATTTGGCCGTGCCAAAGAACAAGTACATGTCATTGGTCGTTTGTCTGGCGAGTTTCGAGATGCTACGTTAAAAGTACTACGAGTGGCATTCTTGTCCGCCTTAGTATTGGAGTTAATCGGTACTATTAGTACTGCCATGATTGCCGTGTATCTAGGCGTTTCCTTGGTCTATGGAGAAGTAGAGTTCTTACCATCCTTTTTTATTCTTTTATTAGCGCCAGACTTTTACGCCCCATTGCGACAACTAGGGGCTGCCTTTCATACCGGCTTGTCTGGTAAAGTTAGTCTCACTGCCGTACAGGAATATTTGGCATCTGGTGTAGAAGTCGCTCATACGGGTCAGGTACAATTACAGGCACCTATTGGGCGCATTGACTTTCAACAGGTGGCCTATCAATATGAAGCGGATCATGTGGGATTAGAAACTTTCACAGGCACCATGGAACGGGGTCATTCCTACATGCTAGTCGGTGAAAGTGGAGCCGGCAAAACGACAGTATCCAACGTACTCATGCAATTGCTGACGCCGACAGAAGGGCAAGTGATAGTGGACGGGCATGATTTACAAACATTGGATAGTCAATGGTATCATAAGCAAATTGCGTACCTCAGTCAAACGCCGTATATCATGAGTGGCACCTTACGGGAGAATTTGCAGTTTGGATTAGAGGTTGCAGATGATGATTTATGGCATGTGTTGACACAAGTACAGCTAGCGGAGTTCGTTAGCACCTTGCCAGAGGGACTGGATACGGTCATCGGTGAGCAAGGGTACGGATTGTCCGGGGGGCAGCGCCAGCGATTGGCATTAGGTAGGACACTGTTGAGACCGGCGCAGATTGTCATTCTAGACGAAGTAACAGCCCATTTAGATGTGGAAACGGAACACCTCATTATGGAAGTGTTGCGTGAGTATAGCCGAGATAAAATCGTTCTCTATGTGGGGCATCGTGTACAGACAATGAAGTATGTAGACACCCTCTTTGTCATGCGTGAAGGGCGTTTAGTGGAAACGGGCAGTTACAGTGACTTAATGGATCAGAATGGATATTTTACGTCCTTAGTACATACCTATAGTAATCCGGTGATGCGGAAACTATCAGAGAAAGCTGGGAATCTAGAGATATCAGCGAGAAGTGCTATCTCAAATGGATCAGACTATATCAATCAAGAACTGAATCAACTGCATAGTACTGAGACTGCATCCTATGATACGGTTAATTCCTTGCAAGCAGAGGGCCTATCTAATATAGAACTAGTAGATACTATGATTCAGCCGAACAATACAAAGAAATCTGTGGAACAAAGTGAATCGATAGGAAGTACAGGAGACCCAGATATTCGAAGAGGCTTACTGGCACTGTGGAACTTGCTATCTCGTCATCGAGCGTTGCTCGTAGGTAGCGTGTTCTTTGCTATGAGCACGGTGCTCATGAATATTGGCCTACTCACTACCTCCACGTGGTTGATCACAAAGGCGTCGGAGCATCCTGTGATGGTGGCTCTTAGCTTGGCTATCGTAGGGGTGCGATTCTTCGGGATTAGTCGTGCCATTTGTCGCTATGGAGAGCGCTATGTATCGCACTCTATGGCGTTCCAAGGATTATATGAACTGCGGGTAGCCTTTTTTAAACGATTAGAACCCTTAGTGCCTCGCATCTTTCAGTCTCTAAAAATGGGGGATTTACTAGGGCGTATTATGGCAGACATTGAGACATTGCAGTTCTTTTATTTGCGCACAGTAGTGCCTAGCTTGTCTTTCCTAGGTGTCACGGTCCTAGGATGTATCTTGGCATACCAAGTGCATCCGATGCTAGCAGTGGTGATTCTGCTGTACAGCATTCTCGTAGGGATTGTGCTACCGGGGGTCATTACCTATGTATTACGGCGTGTACCACCGATGCGACTAGACACACGAGGACGTATGAAAGAAACCCTCATCGAATCTATTCATGGTGTGGTTGATATTATTATGAGCCATCAAGAACTGGGGTTTGTGCAGTCTATGAAAGCATCCTTTACCACATTTGATAGCTGGCAAGGATTGTGGAAACGTGGGGTTCGATGGAATCAGACTATCGTCTTAGGATTAGCTCAATCGGCATTACTTGTAGGCGTTGTAGTGGGTCTGTGGACCCTTGATGGCAGTTCCTATGGACCTCTGTGGGTAGCGGTCATCGCCATCGGATTACAGTCTTATTTTGAGGCCTTACAGCCTATGACGGAAGCAGCCTTGCATGGGTATGAAAGTGCCTTAGCGATGGAACGATTGGAACAGTTAGATAGTGAGGAACATAGCATTTCCAATAAGAACAAGGGGAAAGGAGTAGATGTCATAGATACATATACTTCGATGGACATCAATGCTGAAGAGTTACAGTCTAATCTTGGCAAGACAGGAACTGATGAACAGGCAAGTCCACTGCCATCGGTGCCTATGATTCGCATGGAATCCCTATCCTTTGCCTATGATGTAGTGCCTGTGTATGATGACCTTAACTTGTCCATTCAAAAAGGAGAACAGGTTGCCATTGTAGGTCCTAGCGGATCAGGTAAAAGCACTTTGTTTGCATTGTTACAGCGGTGGTATGATTACAGTGGTACTATCTCTATTGAAGGAGCCGATACGAGGACACTTTCAGAGGACACATTACAATCCTACATGGCCTACGCCACACAGGATATTTATGTATTCCACGCCACCATAGGGGATAACATCCGATTAGCTAAGCCGAGTGCAACGGACAATGAAATTTGGCAAGCTTTGGAAGCGGTGCAATTAGCAGACTGGGTACGGACCTTGCCGAAAGGGTTGCGCACCATGGTAGGTCAAGGTGGCATGGGCCTCAGTGGAGGGCAACAACAGCGCCTAGGCATGGCACGGTTGTACTTGCGTGATGCGGAAATCTTGCTCTTGGATGAACCTTTGGAAGGGTTAGACCAAGTGACACGACACCTAGTGCAAGACCAACTGCGTACCTTGTTCCAAGGAAAGACAGTATTGTACATTACCCACCATATCGAGCAACTGCATGAGATGGATCGCATCTTGTTTTTAGAACAGGGTCGTATTGTAGAAAGTGGAACTTATGAAAGTTTATTAGCCTTGCAAGGACGATTCTACGAATACCATCGATTGAGTATGGAACGAATCTAGAGATAGTTTAATCTTAGACAGCAGTGGTGTATGTCCTGTATTGGATGTATTATACATGTATGGATATATATGGACAACAATGTGTAGGACAAATAAAGAGCCCTACCTATAGTCGTGTGCTATGGGTAGGGCTTTTCTTTCATTTGCCTAGGGACTATGATATAATTATGATAACTATGAAAGTGTATCGATTAGAATTAGATAACCTACTAGATAGGAGATATATATGGGACCATTAGTTACAAAGCTGTTGAAATTAGCCAATACTGTAACTACACAAACACATATAGAACGACCACGATTGCCAGAGTCGCTAGAAGATGGGAATGCCTTGTATGATCATCGCATGTTATCCATAGAAGAAGAAGCGGTGAATCGCAAGATACGATCGGTGGTGCGGAACCATTGGTTCTTTCATTCTATCATATTTGAGTTTGAACCAAATAATAAGGTGTTTATGAATGTCATCACGAAATTGGGGAATGTCATCAATGTAGAATTTGATATTGATGATATTTGGTTTGATGATTATACATCTACGATTCAGATTAAATTAGATGTAGCCAATGTGGATATGGGAGGCCTTTTCTTAAATGTCATTACCCATATTTTAGGGAATTGGAGTTTGCATGTATTAGGCATGTTTTTTAATCCTTTTAGCATTGGTAATGATACGTCATCTATGCGGTTGGAAAAGAAGGGGATTATTCGCTTTGATTTATCTCCCAATAGTCCTGTACGGGAGTTTATTCCTTGGCCACATCGACCGAAAGAAAGTGTGGGACCTGTCCTATTGACGGCGATTAAGTCTGGGCAATCGGTGTTACAAGTGGAGTATTATGCATTCCATCAGAAATTGGAGACTTATTCTGCGCCAGAGATGCCGGTAAAGACAAATTGGGTTCGTTCCATCGATATGGCAGCGGCCTTGTTAATGCCAATAGGGGTATGGGTGAGCTTTATCATCTTGAACCACTACTTGCCACATGAAGAATTACAAGATTTTTCCTTCTCTACGTATTTCTTTATTTCCTTAAGTATTTTGCTATTCAGTTTTATCGTCATGAATATTCCTCGGTATATTTATATGTATTTTGAGACGAGGAAAAAGTGGCAATCTGTATTTGTGAGCAATAATATTAAGATACAGATGCGGCGATTGCAGCGGCGGATTGCGATGCAGAAACAGGCATTGGAGAATGATAGAAATGTGGTAAAACGGCAAGAACATATCGTGGAAATGTTAATGCAAATACGAGATAAACGATTCTTGGCACATCGGTTGAAAGTGGCGGATGAAGATCGGGATCGGAAACAGAAAGTGAAGTTTATCATAGCGTATGTGCTGTGTACGTTCCTCGAATGGATGCTCCTTATACACTAAGTACTGATGCGGTGAAGAGTGTTTAGTGGGGGGATATGACTCTGTAAAAAATATGCTGTCGCAAATCATTTTTTACAGAGTCATATCCCCCTTTTTTTCTTCAATGCAATCAGTGCTTAGGTTGGCGTCGCAGGAAGGGGGAGAAAGAGATATGTCCTGTAAAAACTTGTTGTCGGAAATTATTTGGACAAGACTTAGACCTCTCTTTCTGCGCGGAGTGTTGGGTAAACAAAAGGACTGCTCCTTGTACTAGGCACAAGTTGCAGTCCTTTTGTTTATTGTTTCACGTCTGGGACGTTGGTTGGGTTTGCTTTGAATGGTGTTTCTACTGGTGTTGCTTTGCTTGGTTCGGGGGCTTCTATGTTGGGGTGTTCCCACTCTAGTTGCATGATGCGGAACTGGTGTTGGTTGGCGAAGCGTTTGAGCTGCCAGCTATCACGTTCTAGTTCTTTCAGTCGATCTCCGTGGGAGTTGCTGATGTTTTCTAGGTTGGTTAAGCGATAGTGAAAGGTATCGCTGTGTTCCATGGTGTGTTCTGTGTCGATGCGCTCTTTCAGAGCGTCTAGTTCTAGTTGTTGGGATACCATCCAATAGGTGCTGCTCAGTACGTAAAGGGCGATCCAAAACCAAGGTTTGCGCAGGACGATGCCTACTTTCAGAAGTAGATTATTCAGCAGATTCATCATGGGTGTCGCCAGGAATTAATGGCAGGCGCGCCATCACGAAATCAAGCCACAAGCGGGACGCATGGGATAGGTAATGTCCTTTTTTCCAAATTACATGCAAGGTATGCATGATTTCAGGATTTACTAGAGGACGAACCACCACGCTAGAGCCTACTTTTGTATTTTCGTCTTCCGTAGGGCAGAGGCGGCTAGGCAATAGTGCGATAGCTAGGTGAGCCGCTACGGTTTGCAACATGAGATCTCGTTGGCTAGTTTCAAATACAATATGTGGTTGGAAACCTACAGATTTACAAGATTTCACGATTTCGTCATGCAAGTTAAAGTCATCTTTGTGCAACACGAAGGATTGATCCGACAGTTGGTCAAGGGAGATAGCTTCTTCTTGTGCCAATGGATTGTCTTTTGGCAAGATGACACTCAATGGATCGCTAGTGAGGTAGAAAGAGTCAAACTCTTTCGCATTTGGTTTGGTACAGATGATACCCACGTCGATGAGACCTTCTTGAACGGAGATTTCAATTTTTTTAGAACCATGTTCGTAAAGTTCTAATTCAATTTGCGGGTAGGCTTGTTTAAACTCACCTAACAGTTGTGCGAAAATTGGCGCATCTGTAACAGGTGGTAAACCGATGAGAACGGAACCTTGTTCGAGACGGAACTCGTTTTCGAAATCGATTTTTAAATGTTCAAACATAAATACCACGCGTTTGGCATGGGTTAAAAAGATGGTGCCACCGTCAGTCATTTCAACGGATTTTGCATTACGAATGAATAACACAACACCTAGCTCGTCTTCCAGAGCTTTTATAGTACGGCTGATAGCAGATTGTGAAATGTGAAGATTTCTTGCGGCCTTGCTGAAGCTTTTTTGATCCGCTACTTCTACGAAGTATTTTAAGTGATGAAAGTCCATAATGCACCTCTTAAATATGGTAATAACGAAAGCCCTCTTTTTTAGTATGCTATTTAAGCAATAATGCATGTGTAAATGTCAATTGATAATCGCATAATTAGCAATAGATATAGTCTATAATGGTATTGCTAAGTTCTCGTTCTCAATGTATAATGAAACCATAAGGCTATATCAATTTGTTCATGAAGTAGATTTGCTACTTCACAAATTTGCAAAGAGGTACTATATAACTTATATATTATTACATTTTTGCAACATATGCAATCTTTTTAGAAATAAATGATTCATATTTCAAAAACATTTTGATACTCATGAGGGAAGACTCGTCCTGCGAGTGCACGGATAAGAGTCTATATACATCCCCCTATTTTGTATGTAACTACAAGTGTTAATTTTTATTTGCTTTAAGGAGGCTATTTTAACATGCGTAAAATGAAAACTATGGACGGCAACCAAGCTGCAGCACACGTAGCGTATGGTTTTTCTGAAGTGGCAGCGATTTATCCTATCACTCCATCTTCTCCAATGCCAGAACATGTGGATGAATGGGCAGGACAAGGCCGTAAAAACTTGTTCGGTCACACTGTACAGGTTGTTGAAATGCAATCCGAAGCCGGCGCTGCAGCAGCAGTTCACGGTTCTTTACAAGCGGGTGCATTGACAACTACTTTCACATCTTCTCAAGGTCTTTTATTAATGTTACCTAACTTGTACAAAGTGTCTGGTGAGTTACTTCCAGGTGTATTCCACGTAGCAGCTCGTGCCATCGCAGCACAAGCATTGTCTATCTTCGGTGACCATCAAGACGTTATGGCAGCTCGTGCTGCTGGTTGTGCTATGTTAGCAGAATCCTCTGTACAAGAAGTTATGGATCTTGCTCCAGTTGCGCATTTAACAGCGTTAAAAACTCGCGTTCCTTTCATCAACTTCTTCGACGGTTTCCGTACTTCTCACGAAATCCAAAAAATCGAAGTATTAGAGTATGATGAATTAAAACCTTTAGTAGACCAAGACGCGTTAGAAGCATTCCGTCAACGTGCGTTGAACCCAGATGCTCCTGTGACTCGTGGTACTGCTGAAAACCCTGATATCTACTTCCAACATCGTGAAGCTTCTAACCCATTCTATTTAGAAGTTCCAGATGTAGTAGAACATTACATGCATGAAATCAACAAAATCACTGGTCGTGATTACCAATTGTTCAATTACTACGGTGCAGCTGATGCGACTGACGTAATCGTAACAATGGGTTCTTCTGCGCAAGTAGCTACTGAAACTGTAGATTACTTAAATGCACAAGGCCGTAAAGTTGGTTTCGTACAAATTCACTTATTCCGTCCATTCGCGACAGATCGTTTTGTAGCGGCTCTTCCTAAAACTGTAGAACGCGTTGCAGTATTAGACCGTACAAAAGAACCAGGTGCATTAGCTGAACCTTTATTCTTAGACGTTCAAGCAGCACTTGTTCAACACGACATCAATGCTAAAGTATTCGGCGGTCGTTATGGTCTTTCTTCTAAAGACGTAATCCCAGCTGACCTTGTAGCAGTATTCGATAATATGTTAGCAGAAGCTGGCAAACGTTTCTTCACATTGGGTATCAATGACGACGTAACTAACTTGTCCTTGGACCGTGCTGAAGGCGTATCCGTAAAAACTGAAGGTTTGACTGGATGTAAATTCTGGGGCTTCGGTTCTGACGGAACTGTAGGTGCTAACAAATCTGCCATCAAAATCATCGGTGACCATACAGATATGTATGCACAAGCATACTTCGACTATGACTCCAAAAAATCTGGTGGTGTGACTATGTCTCACTTGCGTTTTGGTAAAAATCCAATCAACAAACCATACTTGGTAACTGAACCAGAATTTATCGCTTGTCATCGTCAATCTTATGTTCATGAATACGACCTTCTTCGTGGTATTAAACACGGTGGTACATTCTTATTGAACTGTACTTGGGGTCCAGAAGAATTGACAGAAAAATTACCTGCAAAACTTCGCCGTACAATTGCTGAAAAAGAATTGAACTTCTACATCATCAATGCAGCGAAAATTGCAGCTGAAATTGGTTTGGGTGGCCGTATCAACATGGTTACACAAGCTGCGTTCTTCAAATTGACTGAAGATACAATCATTCCTATCGACAAAGCAGTGGAATACTTAAAAGACTCCATCGAAAAAACATATGGTAAAAAAGGTGCAGACGTTGTTGCAATGAATAACGAAGCCGTTGACCAAGGTGTAGGAGCTCTTGTAAAAGTAGACGTTCCAGCAGCATGGAAAGATGCAAAAGATTCCGAAGATACTTTCGAAAAATCTTCTTGCACAACTTGCCCAAGCTATGTAGCTAACATTGCTAAACCTGTTAACGCACAAGCTGGTTATGACTTACCAGTATCTGCTTTCACAGGTTATGAAGATGGTACATTACCTTCTGGTACTGCAGCATTCGAAAAACGTGGTGCCGCTTTATTCGTTCCTCACTGGATCAAAGAAAACTGTATCCAATGTAACCAATGTTCCTTCGTATGTCCACATGCGACTATTCGTCCTGTATTAGCGACAGCAGAAGAAGCAGCAGCAGGCCCAGAAAACTTCGAAACAATTCCAGAAATGATGACTAAAGGCGAATTGCAATTCCGTATTGCAGTATCTCCATTAGACTGCTTGGGTTGTGGTAATTGCGTAAACATCTGTCCAGCTCCTAAAGGAAAAGCAATCGAAATGCGCCCTATCGATGGCGAATTAGAATTTGCTCCAGCTTGGGATTATGGTGTAGCATTACCAACTAAATCTCACCCAATGAAACAAGAAACTGTAAAAGGTTCCCAATTCAAAACTCCATTGCTTGAGTTCTCCGGCGCTTGCGCAGGTTGTGGTGAAACTCCATATGCTAAATTGATTACTCAATTGTTCGGTGACCGTATGATGATTGCCAATGCAACAGGTTGTTCCTCTATCTGGGGTGCATCTATGCCGGCATCTCCATACACTAAAAACCAACAAGGCCAAGGTCCTGCATGGGCTAACTCCTTATTCGAGGACAATGCTGAGTTCGGTTACGGTATGTTCATCGGTACTGAAAAAATCCGTACACAATTAGCTGACACTGTAGCTTCCATCGCTGAAACTGCTGATGAAGCAACAAAACAAGTTCTTGATTTATGGTTAGAAAAACGCCTTCAAGGCGAAGGTACTCGTGACCGCGCTAAAGCTGTGATTGATGCTCTTTCCAAAGTAGAACAAACAGAAGCTGTAAAAGAAGTATTGGCTAAAAAACAATACCTTGTAAAACGTTCCCAATGGATCTTCGGTGGTGACGGTTGGGCATACGATATCGGTTTCGGTGGTCTTGACCATGTATTGGCTTCCGGCGAAGACGTTAACGTATTCGTATTCGATACAGAAGTATACTCCAACACTGGCGGTCAAGCATCTAAATCTACTCGCGTAGGTGCGGTTGCTCAATTCGCTGCACAAGGTAAACGTACAAACAAAAAAGACCTTGGCATGATCGCTATGACATATGGCAACATCTATGTGGCTCAAGTTGGTATGGGTGCTGACATGAACCAATTGATGAAAGCATTGGCTGAAGCTGAAGCATATCCAGGTCCATCCCTAATCATCGCTTACGCTCCATGTATCAACCATGGTATCAAAGGTGGTATGGGTAATGCACAAGCTGAAACTAAACAAGCCGTTGCATCCGGTTATTGGGATCTATACCGTTACAACCCAGCTTTAAAAGCACAAGGCAAAAACCCATTCAGCCTTGACTCCAAAGCTCCTGATTACGAATTATTCGACTCCTTCTTAGGAAAAGAAGTTCGTTACACATCTTTGGGTAAAGCGGTTCCTGCAATGAGCAAAGAATTGTTAGAAATCAACAAACAATTAGCTAAAGAACGTCGGCAATCCTATGTTCGTTTACAAAAAGGATTTGAAGACGAATTACAACAAGGCTAATCAGTAGATTAATAGCGAATGTAATAGAAAAGGCTCTCCTTCGGGAGGGCCTTTTTTGTGGTATATAAAAAGCCCCGATAGTAATAAACTATCGGGACTTTTGTAATTCCGTCAATATTGTACTTTGGTATACTACTGTCTAGTTGTTGTTAGATGTGTGATTTGAAAAAGGAAAAACAATGGAAATATTAGCAGTAGTAGGTATGTGTGTGGCCGCGGTAGGTGTGGTGTACTATGACGATGAGGAGCATAGTGAAAATGGTATTCACATAAGTCTATAGACTTGATATACTAGGTATAAAGAACTAGAAGGTAGAGGACCGACCTTTTCGTAGAAATGTTGAGAGAGGAAGATGCAGAGAAACTAAAACTAGCACAATATTTTGTCATATATTGTAAGTAAAGGAGATTGTATATGATCGTATATAGTACAAAATTAAAAGTAACAGAGGCATTAAAGCCACGTAGTTTTATTCGTATGTTATTGGAGTGGCGTCAGAACGTAGACTATCAAAAATTTTCCGAACATGTTACATGGGATGAGGTAGATATGAATCCTATGTGGGAAGAAGATGGTCATATCTTAGATGTTAATTATTATGAAGAAGAAGGAATTATAGCAGCCTTGTTTGAACAAGCACCGGATGATTCTGGATTGTGGAAAACGGAAATTGTCTTTAATGAAAAAGAACGTACAGTGTGCGTGTTATTACATAAAAACTTTGATGAAGGTATGTCTGTTACGAACCGCTATTTTTGGGCGCCGTCCATCACTAAATATTTAATGAAAGGTGGATATATTGCAGATGAGCATGGTGTACCTATCGGTCCAGATGTGATGAAATGGACTCCATCAATTGAAACAGGATTATTACAAGAACCATTGCACAGCGTATGTAATGTTGTCATTACAGGGACACCTACTTTCATAGAAACGATTAAGATGAAACAATTGGCACTTAATTTAGAAGGTGTTACACGGATATTCCTAAAAGAGGGGGAAGGTGAAACAAACTCTGTAGCTATTTATCATCATAACAATGAATTCCAGAGTCCCGATGTGAAAGTATATCATAGTGATACAGATGTGAAAGCAGAAAAAGTTCGTCAGCGCATTGTAGATATTGTGTGTGGTGAAATGAATCTAATTGACCGTAAGCCGTTGGATAGCTGGTATGGTGTACAACAGAAGTTATTAGAAAAGAAAATGAAACAGTCCCTTCAAGAACGTACTGAATCCAATGAACTAGCGGAAATTGCAGTGAATGAAACAGAACAATTAGAGAAGAGACTGCGAGAAGTAGAAGAAAAGGCTGAAAAGTATTTGATAGACTATATGAACTTGCAAAATGAGTTAGCCATCTTACAGTCTAGAATGAATCATGCAGAGTCAGGCCCAGCTTTATTGTATTATGGACAAGAAGACGATATCTATAATGACGAAATACGAACAGCAGTTTTAAAAATACTAGAAGATGTTCGTCAAGAAAATAAACCACAAGATATTTATGCTAGCAACCGCATATATGATATTTGTGAGGATATTATTACAAATAATGTTCCACGAAAAAAAGATGCCTGGGATGTGTATGATTCTTTGGATAATTTATTTGGTAACTATCGACGTTTTACAGATCGTATGGCAAATGAATTGACATCTATAGGTGCAGAAATTACTAAAGAGGGCTCCCATTTTAAAGCGAAATTAGGCGGTCAAGATCGTTATACGATTACTTTATCAAGCTCTCCAAGTGATATTAATGCAGGAAAAAGAGCGGTAGCAGATATCAAGCAACGATGGTTTAAAAAATAACCCGCATTATATAGTATCCTTCTGGGTGCTTGTCAACCGATAGGCACCCATTCCTAAGGATGTTTTAATGCCGAGGCCAGCAAACTCACCATAGGCTAATAAGAGCATGGCGATAGGAAAAAGAGGGTGTTTCGTATTAGACCGTAATGTATAATGCCCTTTAAAGGCGGGAATTTGAACTCGTTCTATACGGTAAGGGCTATAAAATAGTTGGTAATCATGCAGTTTGAATAGGCTAGCTAATGTTTCAGCTAAATTATCGCCCGATATAGGATGGTTCTCACTAAAGGCATTCCAGCGACGTAATAAGCCTTTAAAAAAGCGTGTCACATCAGGAAAAGGAATGTACTCTCCTTGAGATTTAAAACTAGCGCTAGTGATAAACTCTAAATCTACGGTGTAAACATTAGACAGAGGTGCCTCTAACATTGTTTCATATAGCTCGTCATAGGATGTCTCATCATAAATGATGCGATCCATAATTTGTAAATATTTTTTCTGTTGTCGTACAAAGACTTCATCTGGTAGATGAAAAAGGGGTTCTAAGATGTTGATGATTGCCTCTTGGTTAAGACCAATGACTCTCCACACTGTACTGTCACTTTCAGCATCATAGAATACAGATTGACGATAGGGGTGAACTGTACTTTCATGCAATTTGGTTGCATAATTTGTGTCAATGTATTCCATCATAATACCATGTAGTACATTGGATAGAAATGGATGAATCCGAGTGCCATCGGCAAAATTAATATGAAGATCGAGAATCATGAGTGAAGATAACATAGGGCCTCCTAATCGAAGTGTATGATTCGTTAAATGCAATGCAATAATGATTTGCACTAATAATAAAACTGATGTATATTTATTATAATAGTATATGGCATATCTTATCAAGAAAGGAATTCATTATGAATGTAAAAGCGATTTTATTGGATACGCAGTCCATACAGAAATATATTTTTTCTGGGACGAAGTTAAAAACAAATGTAGGTGCTTCGTATATCGTGGATCGTGTGTTTGAAGATGTGTTAGTGGGAGAAATCTTGTTGAACAAAGCCTACTTGCAAATATTAGGTATTCAAAAGGTTAATACCGAGGGATGGATGGAAGAAAACGGACCAGAGTCTATTGAAGGAGTAGTCAAATCCAATCAACTTCCTGAGGATGGCTATGTCGCATACATTGGCGGTGGCAATACATTAATCCTATTTAAGGAAGAAGTAGCAGGTGAGAATAATAGTAATCTAAAACGCATTGTTCAAGAATTCACTTCGACATTACTATGCAAATATCCAGGATTAAAAATTGGTGCAGCCATTGGAGATATTCAATTGGATGAGGAAAATTTCTCTGCTAGCATTTCCGCGATGTATCAGCAGTTACAACAAAATAAACAGAAAATCCATCCAGTAGTGAATGTACCGATGACAGGACATACTTTGCCATGTGCAGTAAATGGTGAAAGTGCGAATGCATATATGAAAGGTGGACTTACACCAGGTGGACCACAGTTTATCTCTCATGAAGTATTAGCAAAAACGAAGATGGCAGAAGAGGCGAACAAAAAGCTAGCTGATGATTATTCTGATGCTTTACACAAGGTAGCACAGTACCAATTTCCTCAAGAGTTTGACAACCTAGGTAGTCAAGAAGGAGACAACTATTTAGCTATCGTGCATATTGATGGTAATAGCATGGGGGAACGTTTTAACGACTGTAAAACATTAGCAGATCGAACAAAACTATCTAGAACAGTTGCTACTGTAACAAAAAAAGCTTTTTATAAAATTGTAGAGTTGGCGGCAAGTATTACACCAGATCAATATTTAGCAGAAGGAATTGATGTGGGACCTAGTACCCATCCATATTTACCAATGCGTCCTATTATTATTGGTGGTGATGATGTAACTTTTGTATGTCATGCAAGATTAGCGGTAGTATTAGCACAAGCTTTCATGAAAGAATTGGAAACGTTAAGTCGTACAAAGTTGAAAAAACTTAAGAAAGATAAGAAAAATAAAAAAGATACGAAGGATACAGCCATTTACTCTTGTGCAGGCATTGCTATCTTAAATGCATCCTATCCATTTTTTAGAGGCTATGAACTAGCTGAGCAAATGTGTGCTAAAGCAAAAGAAAACGCTAGAAATAAACCGGCTAGTTGGTTAGATTTTATCATTCTTCATGGAGAACAAGCTCCGACAGTAGATCAAATCAGAGAGCAAGAATACACATCTGTAAAAGGTGGACAATTGCACTTTGGACCATATATTGCATCTGATACTATGCTATCTAAAAGGGGAAACCTTATGCAGGTTGAAGATTCTGAAGATACAAGATGTATTTTGTCAAATATGTTTGAATTAGTCAATAAATTTAATCAGTTAATTGATTCTCGTAAGATGGGTAGAAATAAAGTCAAAGGGTTGCGATATGTATTGCAGGGTAGTGACCATATGATCCATGACTATATAACAAAATTAGCCTACAAAGAATGTGATAATTCTTTAGAAATATCTGATAAAGAAAAAGATAAAATTAAACTACCAGCGGTTAAACATTGGGTAGATTATGCTATATATGGTTGGGAATCAGGATATACAGAGTCTTCGAATAAAGTAGAATATACGAAGTGTAAGACGCCATATATTGATGCTATCGAAATGATGGAATATTTGCCTAGCGAAACAATCTTGGAAAAATTTAACAGTAATCAATAATGCTATTGCGAGGAACTTATGGAAACAGAAGTAAAAAAGGAACCTATGGAAATAGAAGTAACAATTCAACTTAAATCACCATTACAATTAAGTTCAGGCGCAGCGGATGTCAATGTAGATACCGATGTTATTTTGGATGAATGGGGATTACCATTCATTCCAGCTAAACGATTCCGCGGTGCCTTATATGAAAGCGCATTAGAAATCGTTGAACTTAAAGAATGCTTGAACGAAACAAATGGACCGTTGAACCGTACTATTTTAGAAGAAGTATTTAATCGAGGAAACCAGGAATCAGAAGTGCGTACAAGCTTTGAAGATTTCCGTATTAAAGGATACCAGCAGGTTATCAAAGACTTAGAGGTCCTTTCACATATGTATGGAGATGTAGTGGGATATAATCGAATTCGTAATGCCTTTACATCATTGCGTTATCAAACAGCTATCGATGAAAAGAAGGGGATTGCAAAAGATGGTAGCCTTCGTAATATGCGGGTTGTTGATAATACGTCTTTTGTATTTGAGGGAACTATTCGAATAGAACAAGGCACTGCTGATCATCAAATGTTATTGGCAGTGGCATTAGAAAACTTGACTGCCATTGGATTCAAACGTAATCGTGGATTTGGACGTATTGACTGTTCTATGGAAGAGCAAAAAGAATTAGTTGAAGATGCGTTAGATGGGAGTAGGAGATAATGATGAAACAATTACAAATATCGATAACAACAAAATCTCCTCTAGTTATTACAGCGGAGAGCAGTTCTCAAGTATTGACTGAAAGTAAAAATTATATCTCCGGTACTATCGTACGAGGAATTTTGGCAGAGGCCTATAGAAAAGCTCAAAACTTGGGAAAAAAAGCACATGAAGACCCAACATTTAAACGATTATTTTTGGGAGGAGTACAGTTCCAAGGTGCCTATCCAGTAGTAGCTGGACACCGTTCCTATCCATTACCTCAATCTTTGATGAAACATAAAGTTAAAGGTAATATTATAGATATATTAGAAACCCAGGGGGAACCAGGCTATAAGGTATTAAAAGGTTTAGGATATGTAGAAGGCAAACAGATTCATATAGCTAAAGTAGATAAGAAAATTCATTTTCATATGAGTCGTAGTAGTGAATCAGAACGATTTGCTGGCAGAAGCAATGGTGGTGGTATTTATAATTACGAAGCCATTGAGGAAGGTCAAACCTTTGAAGCGGCAATTGTTGGGGAAGAAGAAGACCTAATTCATTTAATACAAGATCTAGAATTGGATGGTCACACTCTAAAGGTTAGAGTTGGCAAGGCAAAACGAACTAGTTATGGACAATGTGATATACACTTTGGAGATATAATAGACTGTGAAACAGGTGTTACCGAGCAATGGTTGAAAACACTAAAAGAAGGTAAGCTAGTAATTCGATTAGATAGTCCGTTTATTTCTGATACGCCGATATCAGGGTGGAGACGCAATGAGGAAGATTCCTTAGTACAGGATTTTGTAAAAGCATTGCAAGATGCGATACCAAATCAAAAGCTAACATTGACAAAATTATTCACCGGTGCAGAAGTAATACGTAATTATGTGGGTGTATGGCAGTTACATCGCCCAGAAGCATTAGCATTAGTTGCAGGATCTGTATTTACATTTGATTGTTCTAATGATTGGTCTGATACGGACATGAAAGCACTAAACGACATATTGATGACAGGCGTGGGTGGCCGTAAAGAAGAAGGGTTTGGACAAATTCGACCTTGGGTATTACACCAATCCTTCAAAATAGAATCAGATAACAAAGATCCAAAGGTAGAAGTAAATATAACAGAGTTATCTGATGATACAAAAGAGTTAATGGAAACGATTTTTGCGACTATGGATGTAGAAGCCGTTCGTGCACAAGCATATCAAGATGTAAAAAATCATGAACACCAATTATCTAAAGCTGATAATCATACATTTGCGCGACTAGAAAACTATGTTTCTATCTTAGCTAATCAAACGTATGGGATTAGTGATGATGATAAAAATGCATTAAAAAGAATATTTCAAGATAACTGGAGTGCGAATGGACTTTTTCTCGTTTATCAACAGACAGAAAGTACTTGTGATGTAGAAAATGCTCTAATAAAATATGAAGTTCCTGAATGGGTTATTACATTAGGTGAAACGTATCAGGGATTGAGAGAACTAGTCTATGGAGTAGATGATACGGAACAAGAGGACAAACAAAAGAAATTGTTCTTTGAAGAGTATTGGACCTGGTTTTTTAAATACGCACGTAAACTGTAATGTAAGGAGTATCTTATGAATGATGCAAGAATGAAAGAGACCATTCTCGTAGAAGGGACATTGAAATTGCTTTCACCATTATTAGTGGGAGATGGTGAAAAGCAAAGTGAACTCATTGACATGTTGGCTTTGCAAAATAGAGATGGGAAAGCCTATATCCCGGGTACTAGTATTGCGGGTGTACTACGTCACACGATGGGAAGTTACTTAGATTGTTATGAAGCGTTAGAGAAGATATTAACTCCTAGTGAGAAAGAACAGTCAGATAGTGATGAAAAAACAAAAGAGCAACTAGAACCTGATGAGAAACTAGAACTTGATAAGAAACTAAAAAAATTAGTAACTAAATTCAAAGATAATTACCTAGAGGGCGAGAGTATATTAAAAGAAGTATTAAAAAATACCTTATTCGGTTCTATTCAAAATTCAGACTCAAATCAAAGTGCGCTACGCTTTTTTGATGTGATACTAGAAGACACTACCATTACTCAACGTGATGGAGTTTCGCTTGCTTATGGTACTAGAGTGGCTAAAGAGTCAGCGCTCTATAATTATGAAGCGATTGATCGCGGTGCAAAAGGTGCTTTCATGATGGAGTGTGTACTTCGTGAAGGACATGTTAGAGTAGTACTTGATGCACTTAATACGCTTAAAAAGACTCTTAAAAAGACTGTAGAGGGTGTTGAGGCTGTAGAGGCTGTAGAGACTGAAGGTTGGGGTGAGAGACATGCTCTAGCGTTGTTAGAATTTGCGGTACAACAATTGGTGGATATCTTATTTTCGGGCCTTGCAGTAGGTAAATTTACAACCAAGGGGTTTGGTAAGATTCAAGTGCTAGATTGCAAATCTACATGGTACCGATTGAAAACAAGTGCCTCGATTCGACATTGGTTATTCCGTGAGACAAGTACATGCATATATGATAAAGTGGATACAGCAACGAATATAACCCCAAAAGATGAAACATTAGTGATGAAATTATCCGCTAATATAGCAAGCTCGTTACTAGTTCGTACGCAAGGTGATAAGCCAAGTATGGATAGCACGATGTTGACTAGCGGAAAAGACTATGTCATTCCTGGGTCTAGCGTAAAAGGGGTCATCCGTCATCATGCTCGCTACATATTGGAGCAAATGGGCTTATGGGATGCTTGGTCCTCATCAGATAGAGGAAAATTAGCAGTAGGCACAAGGTTTGAAGAGTTATTTGGGACCGATAATAAAGAGGCAGATTTAATCAAGAGCCGAGTATCTGTCAATGAGGTGTATATTAAACAGGATGATGAGTATATCGTTGCTAAACCACAAACGCGAAATCGTATTGATCGCTTTACAGGTGGCACTATAGATTCAGCTTTATTTACCGAGGAACCAATATGGCAAATTCGCGATAGTGAAGAGGGAACCGTATCCATTGAAGTATGTGTTAAGGACTGTAAGCCTGAAGAAGTGGGATTATTTGTTGTTCTATTCCGTGATATGTGGATGGGCAAACTCACATTTGGCGGAGAGGCAAGTGTAGGACGTGGACGTATTTTTGGTGTGAAAGGGAGTATTACCTATAAGGATCAGACATATACTTTCATCAATAAGAAACAAGGTGCTACTACGTCCTATGCAGTACTTACTGACGGCGATGAGAATCAGTTAAATCAGTTGAATCAGCATATTAGCGATATTAAATAGAGGGATTCTATAATGAACAATAAAGTAGATACGAAGGAAACTACACCTTTAACACAGTTGACCCTAATAGAGGGAACAATAAAAGTGACGGATATAAAAGAATCTTGTACGGGTGATCTAACAACGTTATGTAATAAGCATATGAAAGATGCCGGAAACATTGTCGTATGGATGCACCATGCAGTATTGTGGGGACGATGGGATGGAAGTCAAATTCATTGGAGCGACGATTCAAAATTTGACGGAAACGGGATTGTTGAAATGCGCATCTTTAATACAAAAAAAGAAGTGTATGTAAAATGCCTAAATGATGAACTTGTTGGGTATCAGGTGGAAGATGGTGGCTCTGGTGAAAAAGCTTTGAATATTCACTATGTGGATAGTATTCAGCCTCTATTTGGAGAGCCTATTGGTTCGGAGAATGGTTTTGTAACATTAGCCGATACAGGTCGTAAGATGAAACAAGTAGTGCCTACAGTGCATAGAGGTCAACGATTAGGTTTACAAACTCGAAATTATGTAACAGCTTCTCATACAACAGGGCAAGCTGGATATAGTCAATATCGTTATGTAGATATTGTGGATATGGGTATTGTAGAGGAGTGAGAGTATAATGTCAGATGAAATCTATAAATATATTGATAAAGCTAGTGGGATGATTGCAACCGCTCCTTATAACTTTGTGTCTTTACCAACAGATATTTGCATTCCAAAAGGTTGGCCGAGTAAACCTCTAAATCAGTATGAAAATGCTGAGGACTTACATGATATCTATGTACAGTACCTTCGTGAACAGGGAAAACACTCTGGATACATTGAAGTAGATATTACAACAAAGACTTCTACATTGGTAGGCGGTTATAGTGAAAAGAGTGGTGAAAGCTCCGTTTTTACTATCCATAATAAACAACCAGTGATTCCGGGAAGCTCTATTCGAGGTATGATTCGTAATTTATTTAAAATTGTAACAGCTAGTTCTTTTAGAGATGGCGAAGATTTTACTGAGAAATCATTGTATTATAGGAGTTTAGCTGTAACTAATTACTCAAATGAGTTACAAACAACCTATATGGAAGAGATGGATCTAGAGAAGAAAAATACAGACGCACGAGAAGTTAGGAAACGTGGATTTTTAGTTAGAACTCGCAATGTAAATGGAGTAGAATGGCGTATGTATTTATGTGCACCTTCTACAAATGAAGATAGCAAGGTCGAAAAAAATAAAGATCAGGACCAGTCTTATAAAGGTGAAGTGAAGTGGGGAAAAAAGGGGAGTCAAATATTCACTAAAGTCACTATTAATTGCTTCAACGGTGAAAATGATAATGAAAATAAGAATAATGTATATACATTTATATGGAAAAAAAGTGAACAATTTAATAAAGTACCTATTGATGTGATAGAGGCATATAGATTAGATAAAAAGAGAAATGGTCTTGATGTATTAACAGATTGTGCTATAAAAGGAACTCATGCAGCTAAATGTTCTGAAATTCCTACAGCAGATTTAATGGCACCATGTTTTTTTACAGTCAAAAATAATGAGGTCATTCATTTTGGGGCTCCTTTATACTATCGCATACCTTATAAGAACACCATTGCAAGCCACATTCCTAACACATTAAAAACTAAAAAGGTAGACTATACAGATTTGGTATTTGGTTTAAAAGAGTATTGGGGTGGTCGTCTTTCTTTTGGGGATGCTACTTTGCGTGAGGAGTTTTTAGAAAAGGATGACTATTTAGATGAACAAGAAGTTTCAGTGGCATTATTAGGGCCGAACCCGACATCATTTCAACTATATTTAAAACAAGAAGACGATACAAAGCGATGGCATTGGGATAATACAGAGGCTGATATTCGGGGAGTAAAGTATTATTGGCATCGTCCAGAGACTACAAATGAGTCTGATAGTGAAACGGTTACGACTAAATGTAAAAACCACGTAAAACCAGATGTAACTTTTTCAGGTAAAATTTACTTTAAATCACTTAGTACGGAAGAATTAGGGGCACTTTGCAGAGTATTGTTTTTAGGCACAGGTCCTGAAGGGGATGTGCTTGATAGACGCAACTCAAATCGCCAATATAAAATTGGTAAAGGAAAATCTATTGGTTGGGGGAGCGTAGAAATTAGGTCAAAACTATTTTTAGAAAGAGAAAATTCTTATTCAGATCATACGATGTGGTCTCAAAAGGGCATTGTGTCAATGTATAAGGAGATACCCTTAGAAGGCAATTCTGAATCTGTAGATGCATTGATTGACGCCTTTGAGGAGCACGCAACACAAGCTATGGGAGTGCATCATACGTCGTTAAAAAAAGCAATGGAAGAACTGTGTTATATGATGGATCCTAAGGTATTGGGGGAAGATAAAGATACTATTATTAGTAAGACTACGATGATGACAGTGCCTAAAGCAAAGGAGAATGAAGAAGATCAACAAAAAGACGGAAAAAATAATGCACCGGAAGATAGACGATTAATAGATCGTACAGTACTATATCCGGTTACAGAGTTTATAGGTGTTTCACTACATGGTGAGCTTACTGAAGAAACTGAATAATAGAACTACAAGCGTCAGGTCAAAAGGGCTGGCGCTTTTACTATTGGGACTTTTGTAATCCAGCTCTCCGCCGAAGTTGTACAATGGACATAATGGGAAAGGAGTGATTGACTATGACACAGTATTTGACCTTATCAATTTATGACGTGGCAGATGATAAACGGCGGAATAAGCTAGTCAAGGTAATGGAATATTATGGACTGCGGGTGCAAGAGTCTGCCTTTGAGGCGATGTTAACGGTTAACCAGTGCAGCCGTATGATCGATCGGGCGCTAGATTGCCTAGACTTAGAGGTAGATTCCTTCCGAGTCTATGTGATTCGCAATGAAAAAGATATTAAAACCTATGGTATAAGGGATGTAGAACGAGATGACTGCTATGTAATTTAGTTTAGGGATATAGCTATAAACCATATTACATATATAAATTAAAAATTGGTAGAAATAAAAATAGAGAAAAGTTGATGGAGCTGATCAACTTTTCTCTATTTGTTTACTTATTTTCATGTCCCCGCAATTGTGCTATTTATGCGCAGATATCTGTTCTAGCGTATAGGCTAATGCTGTTCCTAAGTTTCCGCAATGGTCAGACATAAACAGTGCAGTGTACTGTTTATGCATAAGATGAGATACCCTGTCGGATAACGCATAGATATCTGTTCTAGAGTACAGGCTAATGCTGTTTCTAAGTCCCCGCAATGGTGGACGTAAATAGCACGGTGTGCTATTTACGCACCGATATTTGTACCTTGGGAATAGGATAATGTAATTTAGCTATCCCCGCAATGGGGAAGTAATTCTAAAGTGGCGCGAAGAATATGTGCAGAAATAGTTTATTTTGTTTCAGTCCCCGCAATGGGGAAGTAATTCTAAAGAAAGAAAAGCAAATTGCAGCTTTAAAGGCATCTGCGTTTCAGTCCCCGCAATGGTGGACGTAAATAGTGCAGTGCACTATTTACGCACAGATATCTGGACCTAGGCAAAAGGCTAATGTTATTTCTGGAGCCCGCAATGGGAAAGTAATTCTAAAGAACAGCGGGTAATATTTTGTATTGCGTAGAACACAAGTTTCAGTCCCCGCAATGGGGAAGTAATTCTAAAGGGAAACAACTTGTACCGAGTTGTTCTTCTGGGAGGAGTTTCAGTCCCCGCAATGGGGAAGTAATTCTAAAGTAATACTTCGGTTGATAAAGTCGGATTCGACGAAGTTTCAGTCCCCGCAATGGGGAAGTAATTCTAAAGGGGCACCCCTTAGAAACCGCATAACCAAGCCTCTCAAAATACACTTTCCGACGATCTCCGTCCATCTTGAATTTTGACGTAACATTGCATTTCAAAAAGTGCTACAAACCGCACAGCCATCGGGCCGACGATCTTTTTGATTTTCTTTAGAATTTTTTCATAAAATAGCTCACTTTATAAAAGTTTATATAAAATAGTTCGCAAATCTTATCTATGTAGTACTATATCATACTTTGGGAAACCTTTCAAGAGTTTTTTCACAAGAAGATCGATGATGTTAACTATCGGGACTTTTATAATTCCCCAAATATAAAAAAGCGTATACTAATGATAGATACTTCAGAAGAGGTATTTTCTGAAGAAAGGTATATAGCAAATAGAAAGGAGGCTATTCATGGCATCGCTATATATTACAGAACCAGCTGCTAAGATTCGTAAGAGTGGGGGATATTTTGTTGTAGAGTTGGGTGAGGAAATAGTGCAAAAGTTGCCAATTGAGACTGTAGAAGATATTACCGTGTTGCACTCTGTAACGGTATCTTCGCAAGTGCTGACGGAATGTATGTTACAGTCTATACCGATTACGTGGATATCCAATTATGGACATTACTATGGATCGTTGTGGGGACAAGATTCGATCGACATTGAAAAACATATGCTACAATTTCAACGAGCGCAAGACTTTGAATTCTCTTTGCAAATCTCGAAGGTGATGATTCTAGCTAAGGCTAGGAACCAGATGACTCTGTTAAAGAGACATCATCGTAAGGACATGGATGACATTGTAAATGCTAAGATTTCGGAGATTAATACATTGCTACCTAAGATTAGTACGGCTCATTCTGTGAATCAATTGCGTGGATTTGAAGGTAGTGTGAGTCGTAGTTACTTTGAGGCATTGGGTCGCATTGTACCAGAATCATTTGCTTTCACGAAACGTAGCAAACGACCACCAGAAGACCCTTTCAATGCTATGCTGGGGTTAGGATATAGTATGTTATTCAATGAAGTGTTGGGCGCTGTCATGCATGTGGGGTTACATCCTTATGTAGGGCATATGCATGCCATCCGAAGGGGGCATGCTGCGTTGGTATCAGATTTGATGGAAGAATGGCGTGCACCGATTGTAGATGCCCTCTGTTTAAGTCTTATCTCACGAAATATGATTACCCCAGATCATTTCAGTCGAATGGACCATGGTTGTTACTTAACGAAGGAAGGGCGCAAAATCTTACTGTACCAGTACAACAAAAAGCTGCGTTCCACCCACCAATATTGGGGTGAACCTTATTCGTATCGAGATTCTATCCAACGTCAATGTCGATCCTATGCGTCGGCCATGAAGAATAACATGGTTCCCATGTATTTATCATTTGAGATGTATTAAGTTAGAAACAGGAGAGATTCTATGAATTTTACGTTGTTACAAGAGAAATATCCTTTGTTGCAGATATTAGGTCAAGAGGCGGAGAATGCAATGCATCAAGATGTAACGGTGTATTATGGTAAATTATTGTGTTTTGCGGAAGCCTTTGTCAATTATTTGTATGATGAATTAAATCTGCCGAAACAAGAGGTTGAAAGCTTAGAAATGCGTGTATCTCAATCGGATTTTGTGGACAGTGTGCCAAAGGAGATTGTGAATAAACTACGATTGTTACAGCTATATGGGAGCATGACGATGCAAGGCGCGGTGCAACATCTATTAGGTTGGCATACGAAACGAGGGATGAAAGATGCGTACTTGCTAGGTCGATGGCTCTTTAAACTGTTTGTGGATGGTGAAAGAGAGTATCCACCGTATGTATTTCCGATGCTTTCAGAGTCGACAGAACCAGTGGCACCGATAGATGTGCAGAAAGAGTTAGAGCGGATTCAGGCTGTGATGAGAGGGGTGCCTAGCAGCATACCGTATACGATGACACCAGAAGAGCGGAAGGAGTGTAATCGAGAACAACGTTCGGAAGGGATTGAGGTGTTACGACAAGATACCATGCTCTACGAGGGAGAGTCGACAGAGCAATGTATTCGAGAGGTACAGACGATGATACGAACAGCTAGCCGTGAATCAGAGGCGACAGCTTCTGCCACACAAGTGGCGCAGGTGGTAGGGAAAAGCGTTGCACCACAAGTTTCCCCTACAATTGCACAAACCTTACAGGCAGTGGATGCCTCCAAGGAAGTACCAGTAGACGATTTTCTTGATGACAGCTTTGTGCAACGTCGTGTGCTCACACCGTGGCACTGTATGCGTGAAACGGGTCAAGCATTCTGTCGCTTATTGGTACGCATGTTAGGAGAGCGATATTACACGATTTCCCACGTCGTAGAGCACGATTACCAGATTGTTTTCACCGTCCAAGGCGATGCTGGTTACGGGTCGTATATGGTGTATTACAAGAAAAATGGCAAGGTCTCTCGTGTGATGCCACAGGAATCAACCCTCGACGAGGAACTAGATGTGATTATCATGGGTTTAGAGGGATGTTCTATTTTTGTTGCCACTGAGAGTACAGCGCACAGCTATGCCAGTGGATCGATGTGCGGAGAATTGGCTGGGACTACGCACAAGCATTTGCAGCGCATGCCAATTCTAGCGCCACAGGTAGAAGGTGGAGCCAGCCCGGTGGATACTTTCACCTATCCGAAAGGACCTGTAGAAGGGATGAAAGTGTACATGAAATGGATTGAGGAGGAACTGAGCCCGCATGAAATTCGAATTGTGCGCATGGAGCAAGGTCAATTCCATATTCGAACCACCTTTGCCAAAGGACGCGAAGTGGCGGTGTTTAATCTCTACTATAATCGGTTGGGGCAGATGACGCGTGCCATTCCATTGGAATCTAAATCTAGTAGTTTAGAATTTGTGGATCAGGTGATGGATATCATTAGCCCGAATCAGATGAGTTATTGGGTGAGCACCTAACAAAAAATATGTAGGGTGTTATGACAAATGTAAAGGCCTATTGGGTGAGTACCAAAATGGAGGACAATATGGTTAGCAAATTGCATAAAAAGTATATGACAAGTTAATTCATAGCCGTTACAATACAAGTATATGGATATGGCTGTGAGAAAAGAAGGAGATAGATATGAACGATTGGAATGAAATGAACGGGGTTGCCCCTTATCAGTCAATGTCGGCACAGGGAGCGAAGGCGTCAAAAACAGTATATGATTTACTCATGGAAGGCAGTCTAGATGAAGCCTATGCCATGGCATTGCAGACGGGACAAAAACGCAACGCAACTGATAGAGATAAGAAGTCTTATGGCTATGTGTTGATGAAATTAATTAAGAGGGAAGCGCAAGCAGGGAATAGAGATAAGGTATATCAATACTGGAGTGAACTAGCACCTATCTCGTTGCGCATTTCGGATGATAAGTTTGAAAGTGGCAAAAGAGGCGTTTTGTATACGGTATACCCAGAATATGGTAAGGCATGGTCTTTATATAAAGAAGGAAAGTATAGAGAAGCAGCTAGTTTAGCCTATCAGATGTACAAAATAAACCCTGCTATACAAGAAATTGAAAAATTATTGCTAACGGTGTTATACAAGGCTATCAAGGAAGTAGCTTCTAAACCCAATCCACAAGTTAAAGAGGTGAAACCTTTACTAGATGTGTATTTTTCTATTTCAGGTATAAATCGTCGATTTTATGACAAATATATATGGAACCATATTGTAAAGTTTGAAAAAGAGGCGACAACTCTAGACTTGGGGGGATACTATCTATCGACTATGAAGTCGGTGCTTGATCCTGAGTATTACCAAAGGGTGAAAAAGGAGACAGTGCCAAGTGGAGCTACAAAGGGATCAGAGTATTGGGAGTCTATGTATTGCAAGATGACAAATCATGTGTTAAAGCATATAGAGGGGTCTAATAATGTGCCACTCTTGAAGGCAGTTTGCGACTCTGTAGCGCAACATGAAAGTTCCATCGTTCGAGATGAGGCATATTGGATCAATTGGCGTAGAGGAAAAATTCTCTTGGCTTGTAAAGAATATGAGAAAGCTAGAGAGTGTTTCATGAATAAGATAGAGAGTAAAGGCAATGAATATTGGGTGTGGATGGCATTAGGAGACACCTATGTAGAGGACACATCTAATATAGGGGCACATGAAAGTTCTTCTATGATTGCCATGTCGGCCTATTGCAATGGATTATGGCGTAATCCAGACATTAAATATGTGGCGGCGTATAAGTTAAAATTAGCGCATCTTATGGTGCAACGCAAGGAGTATGAAGCGGCGAGTATTGAAGTGTCTGAAGTGCTAGCTCGAGAAGATGTGGTAGGGAAAAAGAATATAGAGGCCGCGAAGAAATTACAAAGTGCTTCATGGTATGTAGTGCATCCAAAAGAAAAGAATAACCGTACATTTTATCAAACACATAGAACAATGATATTAGATGAATTGTATCCGGATGAACAATGGGCTTCAGGCGTGATTGTCAATGCGAAAACTTATAAAGAGAAACAGGTATATCGCTGCTTATTTATTACTAGAGAAGGGGAACTACCGATAGAGCTAATCCTACGGAAAACAGACTTAGATAGAATTTCCTTTGCACCAGGCAAATCTGTGAAAGCAAAAATAAAACATCAAAAGGATGTTTCTGGATGTGAAACGGGAGCTTATAGTATATTAGGGATGGTAGAAGGACCTTCAGTTGAAGGGATATTTAAGGAAGAGTACGGTGTGGTAAACTACATGAATCACCAAAAAGATGTGGCTCATATAGTAACAAATGGACAGCAGAAGTTATTTTTACCGAATGCATCGAAGTATAAGGTGTGCGTATTGTCTCCAGTACATGTAGTATATAGTGTCTATCAAGATCGTAAGGGAACTATACGACAATACATTGAACGGATTCATAAGGCGAAGGATGAAGATATTGTAAATTTAAAAGCGCATGTGAAGGGAACACTCACAAAAAATGCATCTAACTTTGCATTTCTGAAAGAGAAGGATTATATTCGTCTAGATTGGAAGGAAGCACCAAAAGTGGACAGTATATATGTAGATGCTTATAGTATCGAAGAACACCGACTGGAAACAGGTGTTATCATAGAAGGTATGGCTATCAGTACGTATAATAAGTCCCGTGACAGTTGGGGATGGAAATTAGTAAAGATTCTAGATGTTCGCTATGATACTCATGAGTGGCAGAAGCAGAAAGAAGAGGTTGTTGGTGAAAACCAAGAATGATAGAAATGCCCTTGACAAGAGGCTACTTAATAGCGTATACTAATTGAGTATTAACAAGTAGAAGCCATCCGCTTCTCACCTAATGTCATGAAATGTTGGGTACAGATAGTTATTAACTATGCTCGGATGGCCTTGTGCCATCCGATTTTTTTTATCCCTTTGGAGGTGACTAGTATTAGCAAAGATACACCGCGTATTAATGAAGAAATCCGTGCTCGCGAAGTTCGTGTCGTAAGTGCAGATAATGATCAGTTAGGTATTATGTCTGTTCGTGATGCCTTAGCTATGGCTGAAGAACAACATTTAGATCTAGTAGAAGTAGCCCCTAATGGTAAACCACCGGTTTGTCGTATTATGAACTATGGTAAATACCGTTATGAGCAACAAAAACGCGAAAAAGAAGCAAAGAAGAAGCAAAAAACTTTCACATTGAAAGAAGTGAAGCTTCGTCCTCACATCGAAGATCATGATTTTTATGTAAAACTTAAAAATGCAACTAAATTCTTAGGTGATGGTAATAAAGTTAAGGTAACGATCATGTTCCGCGGTCGTGAATTGAGCCACCCAGAATTGGGGCTTAATGTGCTGACTCGTTTTGCTGGTGAATTAACTGACCAAGCGGTTGTTGAAAAAGAAGCGAAACTAGAAGGCCGAAACATGACAATGATTTTAGCTAAAAAAGGTAATTAGGAGGAAGAATAATGCCAAAGATTAAAACTCGTCGCGCAGCGGCTAAACGTTTCCAAGTAACAGGTAGTGGTGAATTCAAACGTGCAAAAGCTTTCAAAAGCCATATCTTAGAGAAAAAATCTCCAGCACGTAAACGTAATCTTCGCAAAGCTACATTGGTTAGCAAATCCGACTACAAACGCGTAGTAAAATGCTTACCATACGCATAAGATGCAAACATTTTAGTAACATATAACGATATTGGAGGAATACAATAATGGCAAGAGTAAAAACAGGCGTAACAGCGCATGCACGTCATAAAAAAATCTTAAAATTAGCTAAAGGTTACCGCGGTACACGTTCTCGCTTATTCAAAAAAGCGAACGAATCCGTAATGAAAGCATTATACTATGCTCGTCGTGACCGTCGTGCTAAAAAACGTGAGTTCCGTAAATTATGGATCGCTCGTATCAATGCAGCAAGCCGTATCAATGGTTTATCCTACAGCCGTTTCATCGCTGGTTTAACAAAAGCTGGTGTGGAAATCAACCGTAAAATGTTGGCTGACTTGGCAGTACATGATGCAGCT
This sequence comes from uncultured Veillonella sp., assembly GCA_963518725.1. GTDB lineage: Bacteria > Bacillota > Negativicutes > Veillonellales > Veillonellaceae > F0422. Next base: position 37,589 of record CAUQLO010000003.1, read on the forward strand.
GCATTCGCGAAATTAGTTGAAATCGCTAAAAACGCGTAAGACAAACAGATACTGACCTATATGATAGGTTGTGCATAGAAGAACAGTCCTTTGGGGCTGTTCTTTTTGCTATGGTATAAGTTGTATCATTAAATAGTAGGATTATAGGACAAAATGAGTCAGTTTTAATAGTGAAATCGGTACCGAAAACTTTTATGCAATAAAACTCTCTAGAAATAATGGAATAGCCATATAGGTGACATTTGCAGATAATAAAGTATCTATATAAAAAACCCTTGAACGTTAGTATTCAAGGGTATTTTTACAATATTCATATGGAAGCATCTAGAAACTGTTTTGCCAACAGTCATACTTCATTATCTAAAGAACCGTCCTATAACCGGCAATCGAGCGCCGTCGTTTTTGTTAAGTCCTTTCAGTGCGATCATGATGACTACATAGATGAAGGCACCGATGATGGCTGTAATCATGATGTTAAAGAAGGTTGGGCTTGTTCCTTGTAAGATCGGATAGAAATAATACATAGCCACGCCCATGATGGAAGCAGAGATGATATTTTTGCCCAATAAGATAAGATCGATAAAGTAGCCTGTGTGACGATGTATCCAGATGAGATTCAAAAGTGCTGCAAAGCCAATGTCGGCTACGGTCGCATAGGCAGCACCGCCGATGCCTAAGGCTGGAATAGCCGTTAATTCCCAGTTTAAGATGACTTTCACAATGGCTGCAATCCCCATGTTGATGACGGGAATGCGCGGTTTACCGAGGCCTTGTAGAATGCCTGTTGTCACCTGGTGAAGACCTAAGAAAAAGATGGCCCACGCTAAGATTTGCGTGGCTTCTGCCGCCCTTGGTGCGTTATAGATGGTGGATACCACTGGTTCTGCCAAGATGTATAGCATCACCGTGAAAGGAATGGTAGCCACGAAGGTTAAGCGCATGGATCCTGCCGTGCGGTAGTAGACTTGTTTGATATCCTTAATGGATACAGCGTTGGAAACAGCTGGTACTATGCTGGTGGCAATGGCTGCGGTAATGATGGTGGCCAAGTTGATGAGTGGCACCGCCATGCCTGATAGATAGCCGTATAGCTCAGTGGCTTCGTGCAGTGGATAGCCGATGTCGATCAATCGTCTGGGAATGATCGCTACGTCTAGCATGGCTACGATTGGTAGCATCATGCTGGCTAAGGCGATAGGGATGGACAAGTTGATTAAGCGACGAATGATGGACTTGGAACTTTCAGGTGGTTCACTCGTGTCCACTGGTTCGTCCAATCGTTTCGGCAACCGATAGTAGTAATACATGAGCACCACTAAGGCACCGACCGCGCCGATACCGGCCCCTAGGCTAGCACCGCCGGCAGCGATATCGAGTCCGTAAGGAAGCAAGATGTAGGCAGCCCCTAGCATGACCACAACGCGGAGCAATTGTTCCACGATTTGGCTGATGGCGGTAGGTGTCATCATTTGCCAGCCTTGCAAGTATCCCCGATAGCAAGAGATGAGCGTTACGAAGAATACCGCCGGTGAAAGGGCAATCAAGGAATAATAGGCCCTAGGGTCTGTGATGAAATTGATGTCGATGAGCCATTGGGCAGAGCCGTAGACGGCAATGCTGAACAATAGGCCGAGGACAAATAGCATTTTGAAAGAAATGGAAAATACTTTTTTGGCCCCGAGCAAATCGTATTTTGCTAATTTTTCCGCTGTCATAATGGAAATGGCGATAGGGATTCCTGCGCTAGATAGCTGCAAGGCCAATAAATACGCTGGAAATGCCATTTGGTAGATACCGATACCCTCACCACTGAGGACGCGAGACAAGAAAATCCAGTTCAAGCTACCAATAGCTTTCACCACGAACCCCGCAATCGTCAAGATCAGTGTACCTTGTAAAAATCGATTAACCATGATATCTCCTATGTTGAAAGATTCGACTGAATCTGATAAAGACTTATTTTTAATTGTACCATAGAATAGGCTTGCTCTCAATAACATTGACCACATTTGAGAAAATAGATTTTTGTTGAATCGCTGTAATAGATACGGTATAATAACGGTATGAGAGTCATTAATACTATGTATAAAAGATATAACAAGGAGGCCAATTATGCCATTAGTATCTACGAAAGAGATGTTTGAAAAAGCCTATGCTGGCGGCTATGCCATCGGTGCGTTCAATGTGAACGATATGGAAATTATCCAAGGGATTGTGGATGCGGCGAAAGTGGAGCAAGCTCCGTTGATTTTGCAAGTTTCTGCAGGGGCTCGTAAATATGCAAAGCCTGTGTATTTAACAAAATTAGTAGAAGCAGCGTTGCTCGATACAGATCTTCCTATCGCATTACATTTAGACCATGGCGATGATTTTGAAATCTGTAAAGATTGCATCGACAGCGGTTTTACTTCCGTTATGATTGATGGTTCTAAACATCCATTTGAAAAGAATGTAGAGTTAACGGCTCGTGTGGTTGAATATGCGCATAAACATGGCGTTGTGGTAGAAGGTGAATTAGGACGTTTAGCAGGCGTGGAAGACGATGTGAACGTCAGTGAAAAAGATGCATTGTTCACAGATCCAGAAGAAGCCGCTGAGTTTGTTCGCTTAACAGGAGTTGACTCTTTAGCGATTGCTATTGGTACAAGCCATGGGGCGTATAAATTTAAAGGTACTCCATACTTAGACTTCGACCGTTTACAACGAGTAGGCGAATTGTTGCCTAACTTCCCAATCGTATTGCATGGAGCGTCCTCTGTACCACAAGCATTTGTGGAAAAATGTAACTCTTTCGGTGGGGCTATCCCAGGTGCACAAGGGGTGCCAGAAGATATGCTTCGCAAAGCAGCGACAATGGCAGTATGTAAAATTAACATCGACACAGACTTGCGCTTAGCTATGACAGCTAGCATCCGTGAAGTATTGACAAATAACCCTGCTGAATTTGACCCTCGTAAATACTTGGGACCAGCTCGTGAAGCGATTCAAGCAATGGTACAACATAAAATTAAAAACGTATTAGGTTGTAACAATAAAATTTAATGTGGTTTGAGAAAAACTGGCATGACTTTGATGGTATGTCAGTTTTTTTATAAGGCGAATAGATGTTAGTAGTATCATTGTGACTATAGATTAAGCGTATTTGTTATAAGAGAGTGCTATATCATCATATTCGTTGTAAACGCGAATGTATATAGTCATATTGAAAGTTAGAGGGGGGATTATATGGAACTTTCACAACCGTATATAAAGAACATGCTCATACGAATGGCTCACCATAGTACAGCTATTGAAGGGAATCCCTTAACCGAAGCAGAAGTTCGACAAGTGGTAATCTGCGAGGAGATGCCTGATGGTATATCTAATCGCATACCTGATGGCATCCCTGATCGCATACTTGATGGCATCCCTGATCGCATGCCCGACGGCATACCTGATCGCATGCCCGACGGCATATCTAGTGGCACGGATAGCCGTGCATATGAGGAGGTAAGAAATTATACTGATTATGTTCCGTATCTATTGACTATCCATGAACAACCGATATCATTGCAGATTATAAAAGAGACACATCGCTTTTTGATGAAGGGCATTGCCCACGATGCAGGGGCTTTCAAAACGATTCGTAATGTGATTTTAGGAGCGAATTTTACTCCTACAGAGCCATACCTTGTGGTATCTGAGTTAAAGAATTGGTGCGACACATTAGCCTATCGATTAGAGATTGCTAAGACCTTAGAAGAAACCATAGAGGCCATCATGGAACAACACCTTCGTTTTGAAAGAATACATCCATTTTCGGACGGCAATGGAAGGACGGGGCGAGCCCTTATCGTCCATTCCTGTTTACAACAAAACATACCGCCGATTATCATTCCTAAAGAAATGGGAAGTCAGTATATACAAATGATGGGGGATAGGAATGTAAAGGGATTAACAGAGATGGGATTGGTGCTGATACGAGAAGAGATGGATTTGTAATTACTAATCGTGTGAAAATAGTATATAATGAAAGTGTCGTATATTGTATCGTTCCAGTAAGTGAGGTGATAGTATGGACGTCGCTGAGAGAAAATATAACCTTAGTGTAAGGATGGAAAAACCAGAAGCATTACAACAATTAACGGAAAAAGAATTGTATCAAAAATTGTGTAAAAGCTATCAAGAGAGTGTTAGTGGCAATAAAGAAACGGTTGATGCTCGTGAAGTCATTAAAGGACTACTGGCAAGGATACTATTTGTTGTTTGTTTCACAATTATATCTTCATTTCAGGTACAAGCGTTTAATGCTGTTGAAGAAGGAAAAAGAATTAGTGATAATCCTGAACTAATATACACTATGTATCTTGGTATGCCAAGAAGTGAAATTGATTATAACTTTTCTAATATAAAAGGATGGGGACTCTCTAATAGCCGAAGTAGTTTTTTGATGAAACGAGAATATTCTGATTATGATGTGTATATGTATGACGCACATGTAAAAGAAAATATAGTCGCTATATTTGATGAAAAAGATTATATTAAAGAAATTGGGAGTGGTTTGTACACAGATAAGTTATCTCATGCGGTTGATATCTATCATGCAATGTTTCAGAATATGCTAAATCGTTATGGAGATCCACAAGACTTTTCGTCTCCTAGAAAATCTGTAAAAATAGCAATATGGGATGTTGGAAATCATACCTATAGATTAGCGTTAACGGATGGTTATGTGTATCCTTATAAATATGGTGTTATGCTGTATGTTAGACCGTTAGATCTAGAACGTAAGATGTTTAATTGGTAATGTAATGGTAAGCTTCAATAAATTAGTTTTGGAGGATTGCCTGATTACTATGTAGTATATAAAAAGGACTGTACAACATGCCTAAGCATGTTGTACAGTCCTTTAATTACGTTAGAATGTATATCGTCGGTGGGAATCACCGCTCTCGTATAGCTTCTCGCTTCTCGATGTACCATACATACACCGTCGGTGGGAATCACCGCTCTCATATAGCTTCTCGCTTTTCGATATACCGTAGTAATAAGATACTACTGCAAACGGTATTTGTCAATAGGGAAAAGGGTATTTTAAGGAATTTGCTTAAAATATTCTGGTAATGGCGCCTGTAATGCCATCCACTGTTGTGTCATAGGATGTACAAAGTGCAGTTCTGACGCATGCAAGCATTGCTTACTTTGCCATGCTAAGGAGCCTCCGTACAAATCATCGCCCGCTAGTGGATACCCTAGTGCACTAAGGTGGACTCGAATTTGATGGGTCCGCCCAGTGTGCAAGTAACAGCGCACATGGGTATGATGCGGATGACGTTGCACTACGGTGACATCCGTATGGGCAGATTGCCCTGTTGGATGTGCACAACGTTGGATAATACTACCCTCTAAACGAGTAATGGGAAAATGAATCGTCAGTGTAGATGTGGGAATAACACCATCCGTGATGGCATCGTATACTTTTTGGATGCGCGTCTGTTGTTTTGTGAAAGCGTGCTGAACCAAGGCATTTTTGGCGACGATGACAAGACCAGACGTGTCTTTATCGAGTCGGTGAATAGGGTGAAAGCTAGCATTTATAGAGCACTGTTGAAAGTAAGCTAACACACCATTAGCGAGTGTGTGGAACCTTTCAGAAGAAGTAGGATGCATGAGCATGCCAGCCGGTTTATTGATGACCAATAGATGGTCGTCCTCGAAGACAATGTCTAAGTTCATGGGCGTTGGCTCGATGTGGGACGTTTTAGTTAAGTGGACTTTCACAGAGTCGCCAGGATGTAGCAACGTATCCCAAGAGGCAGGGCTTTCATTCACAAGGAACGAGCCTTCACGACGAAGACGACGGCGCATAGCTTGCGACACCTTTTGCTCGCGAATCGCTTGATTCATGGAGCAGGGAGAATGATCTGTGAATAAAGTAAAAGATAAAATAGGATGCATAAAATTCCTTACTTTTGTGCTGTAAATGGTTAGTAAAAATGAAATATCTATACTGTATCATAACATAGGAAGGCGAAGAATTAAACTGCATGATATTTACATATAAATAATATGCAAAAACAGAAATTTGCACTAGAAAAATAAAAGTAAATAAATTAAGATATAGATAAGAATATTTTTTATTTACAAAGGGGGAATTAAAGTGTTTATCAATCACAGTAATCATCCAAGCGAACAATGGGATGAAGCACAACGAAAAGAAGCGGAGTCTTATGGACTGATCGTGGATATGCCATTTCCAGCGGTGAATCCGAATCACACATCAGACGAAGTGCAAGAGATGGTGAACCAAAATGGTGAAAGGATTTTGCAAGAGAAACCGTCGGTTGTTATGGTGCAAGGAGAATTTACATACACATATAAAATGGTAGATTTTTTGAAAAAACATCAGATCAAGGTAGTCGCAGCTACTAGCGAACGACTTGTTAAGACATTGGAAGATGGAAAGACTAAGCAAGTTGAGTTTAACTTTGTGCAGTTTAGAGAATTTTAAGGAGAAGAGAGATGGAAGAGCAAAAAGAATGTAATATCTTATTGACGGCGTATAGTACGATATATGAAGAAAAAGGGAAAGGATATCATCGGTTAACTTTTTTAGACTCAGAAGATCATAGCTTAGATTCTCATCAATATACGGAAAATTGTACTTATACAGAGTTTTCATTTATGGATAAGTCACTAGTTACAAGTGAAACTGCATTGAAATACTTAGTTTTACCTAAGTTAGCTATGCAAGCTGAAGGGCCAATAGAGATTAATAAAATTTTCGCATTTACAACATCAAAAGTTGAAGAAGAGAATGTTGATTCAGTTACTAATGTTAAAAAGACTATAGATTTTGCAGTAGAAGATGGAAATAATAAATATCACCTCAGTAATAGCGGGAATGAGGGGAAATTTGAAACACAACAAGATTTTATTGAAGCGCGCCTAAAGGCTGTATACTCATTTGCACATCCAGAACATCCAAAGCTAGATATTGATTCGGTATGTATAGAGGGAGAAGAAAGAGGAATAGAATATTCTATTAAATATATTTTTGATCTAATTGAGAAGATTACAAAATATATTTCTGAAATGGAAGCCAATCATCAAACGGTTAATGTGTATGTGGATATGACAGGTGGATTTAGAAGTGTTCCTATGTATCTACTTTTTATTTTAAACATCCTAGAAAAAAGAGGGCTTACAATAAAAGGGATTTATTATTCACAAATGAATAATAATAAAACTGTTAAAATAGATGATCTTATGCTTTTGATGAGAACTCAAGACTTTACTAATGGTATTCATGAATTTATCCAATTTGGTAGTGCACAAGAACTTAAAAAGTATTTTAACTCAGTATTAGAACTGTGTTCCGAGGATACTTATGAGCCTAAATACAAAAAAATAATAGAAGGAATTCTAGAATCAGTTGAAGAGTTTGCAGAAGCAATTACTATATCCAATCAGACGGAGTTTGAGAAGTCGGTAAAAAAAATTAAAGATGCTTGGGATGTACTAGATACTATAGAAGTTGAAAAGCTTCCAAAACTTGACAAAGACGAAAAAATTGAAATAGGAAGATATATTGAAAATCGAAATTTAAGACTCTTAAAAACGTTCTCTCCTAAAATTAAAGAAGAATATAAAACTATTTGGCCGCTTCAAACTGGAGATACAAAAAGTCGGTTGGCCTATATCGACTGGTGCTTAAAACATAACTTTATACAACAAGCATTGACATTATATATTGAGTTAGTTCCTGAAGTATTATTTAAAAGTAGTGATGATAAGATAGATATTGATCGTCAATCAATGCATATTATGGAAGTATTAGATGAAAAAAATCTAAAATCATCATGGGGCAAGAGTGAATATAAGTTTAAATACTGGCTGTTAAATCAATATAATGCTAGTATAGATACAATAAGAGCGGAACAGGCAAAAAATGAAATAACTCCAGCAAGAAATATGTGCAAAGAGATTCTTATTAAATTTAGTCAACGCACTCCTAATGAATGGACTGAAAAACCGGAGCTTACGATAAAAGATTTTTTTGAAAAAGCGAAGCAATCATTTGCAAAAAAAATTGACAAAAAATACACAAATAATAAGGAGAGTATTGATCTAAATTTTAACTTTGAGGATACTTTATGGAAAATGTCTACATTAAATCAAAGTGAATTTGAATATAACTGGAAAAAGTTAATTGAATTGTTTTCTAATCCTACAATCTTATGTAATTTTTGTATTGATGTATTAGATTCTATCATAGAACTTGCACAACATATTGATTGGAAAAATACTGACATTAAATCTATTACGGATATAACTGGGAAATTAGGTGAACTTGTTAATGAATTTATTCCACTGCCATCTTTAGCTGATGATATAAATCATAATGAGAAAGATAAGTATAATATAGAAGAAATGAATGCATTAAATATATATAAGGGACCTTTTGTATACGGTTGTTTAAAAGCCAAAATACAAGAAAAGTTATCTTTGGTGATAATTGAGAATATTAATAAGAAAATGTTGGAAAATTTGATTTCTACTGGTATACAAGATTTTAATAACTCATCAATTAATGAGTGCATTGATAACATGATTGTTAAAAATATGTCTTGTGCAGTTGAATGTAAAAAAAATATAGATTATAAAAAGATTATAGAAGAAGCTTTAGGAACGTTAAAAACAGAAGTTATTGAGGTTAGGGATGGTATAGCGCCATTTAAGATTAGAAAAGCGTATATGAGAGTTTCTGATGTTAAGGATGATATCCTTGAGAATATTTTATTGCCAAGAAATATTAATAAAATAGAATTTGCAGAATTTCCTGAGCTAGGAAATGAAATTGCTTCAATGGACAAATATGCTAGAGTTAATGACATTGAAAATCTTGTTGTAAACAATAAAGTGAGGATAGATCAAAAAATTTTAAATGCATTTCTGGAAAAGCAAAAAGATTTTAAACTTGATGTTAGGGACATTCTAAAATTAATACAATCTCTTGAAGGATATAATAAAGAAAAAGCAGAAAAAATTCTTAAACAGTATTTACAAATTATACCCGAAAGTATTGGAGGATATGCTGCTCCTAAAGATATGTGGGGCAGAGACACATTAACGGTGTTGATTTTAAGGATATTGTTGTATCCATATAATATATTGAAGTTAATCCGTAATGATTCAGTTCATGCTAGAGAAGAGCGTAATCTTAATGTAACTAGAGATGATATTAGACGATTAATAGAAAAGAGCATTGCTACTATAGAGAAATATTTAGATGTAGTTAAGTGATACTTTTAATCTTTTATATGGTAGGTAAACAATTTATTATAGGGGAAAAAACTCAATACGGTGTAAAGGCTGTTGAACTATTTTTTTTATAGTATCTATAGCCTCTTTCACCAACCCTATCCATCTCCAGAAAGGATCCAACATGAAACATTCTATAGCGCTATTTTTAAGTGCTTTTGTGACAACACAAAATCTCAATGGCGATGATAATCTTAGACACACGAAATATAAGAATATTGAAGAAGAATCTGTGGATCCTAAAAAACTGAGGTGGATTGTGTTCAGACTAATGAATCAGCTGTACGATTTTCACAGGCAAAACTAGCTAAACAGGGAGAATCCATCGACAAGTTATATATCATTGCTAGCAAAGGTGTAAAAAAAGAAGCAGACTTTTTCTACAATGGAAAAGAAATGCGTGTATCCCATGTGGAACTGTTTAAGAAGCGGTTAGAAGATACAATCGGGATTCAAGGGGAACAATTCGAGTATATTGATTATGATGAAGATGAACCAGTTGACACAAATATGGAATCTCTGTTAGACTTGGCGGATGAACTTCGTAAGAGTAATGGATATCAAGATAATGTAAAAGTACACTTTGATCTGACCGGAGGTTTGCGCACAGCAACGCAGATGATGACCTCTTTATTATATTTGTTAAAACATTCCAAAGTAAATATTGGGCATGTATTATATTTAGATTTCACTAAAAATACAGTAGATGATATGAGTGAACTATTCGATATCAATACCTTGGTGGCAGGCATTGAAGAGTTTACTAACTATGGAAGTACTCGATCATTACATGATTATTTCAAAGGCCATGGAGTAGATGGTGATGTAATGAGTAACTCTTGCCGAGAATTGCTAGACGCAATGAATGAGTTCTCTATGGCGGTGGGCTTGTGTATTCCGTATAAAATGGTTAAGGCAGTGAAAGTGTTGTAAGAAAAAATCACTGTATTTCAACAAAGTTCGGTTAGTTCTGTGAAAGAATCTACTTTTAAATATATGCTTAAGACGATCGAAACGGAATATGCGGCTCTTTTACAGTCTGTAGGTAATGATGGGAAACTAAAATTGTCTATTAAAAAAGATTAATTATATTACAAATATTCACTCTTTTAAGGCTAAATATCCATACATTAATCAATATGTAGAAGATATTTATAACAAACGACAAAAGAGTTCAAATATGCCTGAATATGAAACCTTTTTAGCTCAACAAAGTGAAACATTAGGTAAATTAATGAAACTTATCTTATTATCATTCTCGGAAAAAGAACTAGTAAAGAAGTTTCCTTTGCCGACAAAGGTCATTACAAAAATAAATAGTGGAATCACGGAGTTTCGTAAGAATAAAATTCTACAGTTTTATAGAATGCTAGATAAAGGTGAAGCAAAAACAGATTTACCACAGGAACAGGCGTTACAGTTTATCGTAGAATATCACTACATCAAGCAGTTACGAAATACTATCAACCATGCAAGTGAAGAAGATTATGATATCTCCAGCAAAGACATTATCTCAAGAATCAAAAACTTAATCCGTGCTGTAGAAACTAAACACTGGGACAATCTCACAGTAATAGACGAATTAAAGGAAATTAACGACGTATCAAAGGAAACGGTAGGGAAGAACAAATGAACATAGAAACAAATAGTTTAGAAGAAAGTACGTACAAAGAACTCTTGCGAAAATATGCTGGCTTTGAATTAAACCCAGATCAGCTAGGCCTTGTAAGGGCTATGGCTGACTTTCTTAGTGACAAGGATAAGCGTGTTTTTATATTACAAGGTTGTGCCGGTTCTGGTAAAACCTTTTTAATGCAAGGTGTGGCGAATTACTTAGCTATTAGGGATAGAATGTTTTACTTAATTGCGCCTACTGGTAAGGCTGCTAAGGTGTTAACTACGAAAACTGGTCATCATGCAAAGACTGTTCATGCTCAGATTTATGGATTTCGTGATGTGGTGGAAGTGGAGAAAAAGGAGCGTAAGGAAGATGACAACTTTTTAGAGGCGCAAGTTGTGGATGAGGCGGATTTGGTACTTCGCTTCCGTTTGCGAGAGAATCTCGAAGATCTGTCTGCTGTGTACATTGTGGACGAAAGTTCTTTAATAGGAAATGTAGAAACGGATAATGAAAGCTTACAATTCGGGTCAGGTAAGCTATTGCATGATGTATTGGAGTATATTAATCCAAACTTCAAAGAGAACCGTCGAAAAGTGATTTTTATTGGTGATATGTACCAATTGCCACCAGTAGGAATGAACCGCTCCCCGGCTTTAGCAGTAGAAGATATTTATAAAGAATGCCCGTATTTAGAAACTATGGATGCGATTCAAATGTATACATTGCAATCAGTGGTTCGTCAAAAGCAAGATAGTGGCGTTCTAAAGGTGGCAACCTATATACGGGAACGATTACAGCGAGGACACTTTCATGAGCTTTTATTAGAGGAGCATCCTTACGATGTGATGAAGATAGGTAATGATCAGTTCATCCATACCTATATGGACAAGGTAAAAGAAATGGGGCTAGATCAAGTGATGGTCATTGCCTACTCGAATGCAGTTGTAGATATATATAATCGTCGCATTCGGGAACAACTGTTTCCTAATCAACTAGAGGTGACAAAAGGTGACCGTCTACTCATCATCAAGAATGTTAGAATTGATGACGAAGTGTTCATGAATGGCGATTTTGTGCAGGTTCTACAAGTGGGAAGGCAAATCATCCGTCCTGTGAAAGTGAAAGAAGAAATAGTAAACTTGCGATTTAGACCAGCGGAAATCAAGGCCGATGGCAAGACACATAAAGTGCTATTGAATGAAACTATCTTACTTTCAAAGGCAAGAAATTTGACCCAAATAGAACGAACTGCGTTATTTACAGATTTTAAGATACGTCATAGTAAAGAGATTGCAGAGGCAGGTAAAAATGGCAAAGTAGCGAAACAGCAAAAGATTACAGAATTATTGTTGTCAGATATCTATGTCAATGCATTCGAAGTGAAATACGGCTATGCTATCACCTGTCATAAGGCGCAAGGTAGTGAGTGGGATACAGTGTTCCTAGATTGTGACTTAAAACAAGGCTATAAAAACCGGGGAGCGTTCCAGTGGTTTTACACCGGCGTTACTCGGAGTTCGAATCAGTTGTATTTAGTAGATATGCCTAGAAATCTCGCTATGGATAGTGGCATACGAGTCCATGCACAGAGTAGTAGAAGAGCGAGCACAAGTACTGACATAAATGTAACTATGCCTGTGAGCACAATGACAGTGCCGAACACAAATGTTAGTGCCAATATAGTTATGCCGGTTGGCACACGGGCATCACAAGAATTTAACACCGTTGACGCACCGCAGACAACAGTACTTTCAGAGGCAGAACTACGGAAACAAGTGACTTGCGATTGGGATAGTATGAGTGTCGCGGCACAGCAGATTGTTCAATATGTATTGCGTGCTGTAGGAGATATTCCTTGTACGATTACAGATGTGACTGACCATTTGTATCATGTGATTCTTACCATACATACAGAACAACAAGAGGGTCGTGTCACCGTACATTATAATGGCAAAGAAAAGATTTCTAATTTCAAAAAAGTAGATGCTTGCATTCCAGAGGCTTTATATCAAAGAATACAAACAATTAAAGGGAAATCTGTAGCTACACCAAACCAAGCCGTGGCTCCATCAATCTCCCATGATAGTAATGGTATAGAGACTGGATCTCCGTTTAGTGTTAGCCCTGAACAAGTCAGTGTGGTGGAAACATTCACATATCCTCCTGAATACGAATACTTTTTGAAAGAATATATGCAACGGATACAGAAAAAATTGGAGCCAATGCAAATCTCAATTACAGAGATAGAAAATCATCAATTCCGTTTACGAGTGACCGTTGCTAGAGCCCATCAAAGTGCAGTGATCGATATACAGTACAAAGCAAATGGGTCAATTAGTAATGCGGGAGCGCTTGATTCTAGGTGTCCAGATAAGGCTTTCAAAGATGAGGTCCTAAGTTATATCTCAGCCTAAATGCCCATAACGAAGCATTGTATTTTGTATAACCTATGTTTATGGCTAGATAAATTCAACAAATCGGAGTATAATGGGTATACAAATGTCTATTCCTAGTGGTAGTTGTCTTGTAATAGGCAAGAAGTAGAGGAGGGTTTAGTATGAAACAAATACGCTCGTTATTAGTAGCCAATCGTGGTGAAATCGCTATTCGCGTACTTCGTGCGTGTAATGAAATGGGGATTCGTACAGTTGCTATTTATTCCAACGAAGATGCACTTTCATTACATCGCAATCAAGCGGATGAATCCTATTTAGTAGGGGAAGGTAAAAAACCGGTTGATGCATACTTAGATATTGAAGATATTATTCGCATTGCCAAGGAACATGATGTGGATGCCATCCATCCAGGGTATGGTTTCTTGTCTGAAAATGCTCACTTTGCTAAGCGTTGTGAAGAAGAAGGAATTACTTTCATCGGTCCGAAAGTAGAACATTTAGTGATGTTCGGGGACAAAGTAAATGCTCGTATTCAAGCGAAAAAAGCAGATATCCCAATGATTCCTGGTAGTGATGGACCATTGAAAGATTTTGCGGAATTAGAAGAATTTGCTGCGAAATATGGCTATCCGTTGATGATCAAAGCCGTGAATGGCGGTGGCGGTCGTGGTATGCGTGAAGTGACAAAATATGAGGAACTTCGCGATGCTTATGATCGTGCCAAATCCGAGGCGAAAATGGCTTTCGGTGATGACGATGTGTATGTAGAAAAATTGATTGTAGAACCAAAACATATCGAAGTCCAAATTATCGGTGACGAACATGGCAATATCGTCCATTTACATGAACGGGATTGCTCCATCCAACGTCGTCATCAAAAGGTAGTAGAAGTGGCACCAGCCTTCGCTTTATCTCGTGATTTGCGCGATCGCATTTGTGCAGCCGCTGTTAAAATCATGAAACATGTGAACTATGTCAGCGCTGGTACGGTAGAATTTTTGGTAACCGCTGATGGAAACTTCTATTTTATCGAAGTAAACCCTCGTATCCAAGTAGAACATACGGTGACAGAAATGATCACTGGTATCGACATTGTACATACGCAAATTCGCATTGCGGAAGGTCACGATTTACACAGTGAAGCGGTGGCAATTCCTGCACAAGAAAATATCCGCTGTGAAGGGGTGGCAATCCAATGTCGTATTACTACAGAAGATCCAAATAACAACTTTATGCCAGACACTGGTAAATTGATTACTTACCGTAGTTCTGGTGGTTTCGGTATTCGTTTGGACGGCGGTAATGCTTTCACAGGCGCTGTCATTACACCGTACTATGATTCCTTGCTGGTGAAAGCCACTTCTTGGGCGCTCACTACGGAAGAAACAATTCGCAAAATGTTGCGTTGCTTGCGTGAGTTCCGTATTCGTGGCGTAAAAACGAATGTTCATTTCTTGGTGAATGTGTTAGAACATGAAGTGTTCCAATCCGGCGATTACAATGTACATTTCATTGATGAACATCCAGAATTGTTCAACTTGAAAAAAGCGAAGGACAGAGGTACTAAATTACTTCGTTATATCGCGGATGTCACAGTGAACGGTTATAACGGTCATAAAGAAGAAGTGCCTACTTTCGACCCAATGTATATGCCTCCAAACTTAGAGGGAGCTCCAGCAGCGGGTACAAAACAAATATTAGATGAATTGGGTCCAGAAAAATTCTCGAAATGGATTCAAGAGCAACCAAAAGTATTGTTCACAGATACCACATGGCGTGATGCGCATCAATCCTTATTTGCCACTCGCTTGCGTACAGCCGATATGGCTCGTGTGGCAGGTCGCGTAGCGAAGGGATTGCCTAATTTGTTCTCCCTAGAATGTTGGGGCGGCGCTACTTTTGATGTGGCCTATCGTTTCTTGCATGAAGATCCATGGGAACGATTGCGCATGTTCCGTGAACAAGTGCCAAATATCTTGTTGCAAATGTTACTTCGCGGTTCCAATGCGGTGGGATACACAAGCTATGCGGACAATGTAGTGCGTGAGTTCATCCGTTTAGCCGGCAAAAATGGTATCGATGTATTCCGTATTTTCGACAGCTTGAACAGCTTGGACAATATGAAAGTAGCCATCGACGAAGTGCGTAATCAAGGTAAAGTGGCAGAAGTGGCATTGTGCTACACAGGGGATATTTTAGACCCTCGCCGTGATAAATATAACTTGGCATATTATGTCAACATGGGTAAAGAATTGGCAGCCGCTGGCGCTAATGTGTTAGCCATCAAAGATATGGCGGGCTTGTTAAAACCGCAAGCAGCGTATAACTTAGTGAGCGCTTTGAAAGAAGCTGTAGACTTACCAATTCACTTACATACTCATGAGGGCTCTGGTAATGCGATTTACTCTTATGGCCGTGCTGTTGATGCAGGGGTAGATATTATCGACTTAGCTTACTCTGCCTTTGCGAATGGTACTAGCCAACCTAGCATGAGCTCCATGTACTATGGTTTGACTGGCCATGATCGTCAACCAGAGATGAATGTACACTATATGGAAGAGGCGTCCAACTACTTTGGATCTATTCGTCCTTATTACAAAGGGGTAGACCATACATCTTCCTATCCAAATACAACTGTATACCAACATGAAATGCCTGGTGGACAATACTCTAACTTGCAACAACAAGCAAAGAGCGTTGGCTTAGGCGAACGTTGGGAAGATATTAAACGTGTGTACCACGAAGTAAGCATGCTATTTGGAGATATCATCAAAGTAACACCATCTTCTAAAGTTGTAGGGGATATGACATTGTTCATGGTGCAAAATAATTTGACAGAACAAGATATCTACGACAAAGGCGATACATTAGACTTCCCACAATCTGTGGTAGAATTCTTTAAAGGTTACATCGGTACACCATACTTGGGATTCCCTGAACGATTACAACAAATCATCTTGAAAGGTGAAAAACCATTGGATGGACGTCCTGGTGCCACACTTCCAGAAGTTGATTTTGAACTTGTTCGCAAAGAATTGGCAGAAAAAGGTGCTGGCACAACTGATGAAGATGTGATTGCACACTGCTTGTACTCCAAAGTATTTGATGATTACAGTACTTTCAAACGCGATTATTCCGACGTAAGCGTATTGGATACGCCAACATTCTTCTTCGGTATGAAACGTGGTGAAAGTGTAGAAGTAACCATCGAACAAGGTAAAACATTAGTTATCAAATACATTCAAATGAGTGAAGCTGATGAAGATGGTACTCGTCATGTATTGTTTGAATTGAACGGTCAACCTAGAACGATTAAAGTTCATGATAAACACATTAAAACAACAGGCGTGGTTCGTCATAAAGTGGACCCAACAAAACCAGGTGAAGTAGGAGCTACATTATCCGGTTCTGTTGTAAAAATTGTGGCACAAGTGGGTCAAGCCGTGAAAAAAGGTGATGCCCTTGTGGTAACAGAAGCGATGAAAATGGAAACAACAATTACAGCGCCAGTAGCTGGTGTAGTAGGCGTTATCCATGTACGTGAAGGTAGCCGTATTGAAAGTGGCGACTGCTTGTTAACCATCGAAGAACAAGCGCATGTAGCAAATTAACATAAAAACAGGAGCAACTCCGTTGCTCCTGTTTATCATATCTAAAGTAAAAGGAGTGATTCTTATGGCATTTGCATTGCCAGAACGGTCTATTAGTAAGGGACCTAATTTTATTAGAGATGTATTTGAGCGCGGTGCAGGGATTCCTGGGTTCATTAGCTTTGGTATAGGCAATCCAGCAGGGGAAGTGGTTCCTGTAGAGGAAATTCAAGCTGCTTTCGATTATATTGTACATACGAATCCTCTAGAAATTTTACAATATGGTCCTATGCAAGGGGATGCGAAGTTAGCAGAACAAACCTTGCAACGACTTGTGGAGGTCCATCATATGCCGACAGAACATCAACAGTTGTTGCTGTCCATCGGCGCTGGACAAGATTTAGGGCTAGTGCCTCGTACAGTATGCGATGCTGGTGATGAAGTGTACATGGATGCCTATACTTTCACAAGTGCTATCAATGCAGTGCGCAGTGTGGGAGCCAAAGCTGTGGGGATTCCTACCGATGGGGATGGTATGATTCCAGAGGCCCTAGAAGAGGCCGCAAAATCTGGAAAAGGTAAATATATTTATTTGATTCCAAACTTTCAAAATCCTACGGGCATTACTATGCCATTAGAGCGGCGGAAAGCAATTTATGAAATTGCGAAAGTTTACGATTTATTCATTTATGAAGATGATCCCTATGGTGAAATTCGTTTCGCCGGTGAACGTGTGCCGACTTTCAAAGAAATGGATACAGATAACCGTGTCCTCTATGCGGGGTCTTATTCTAAAACGATTTCAGCAGGGTTGCGAGTGGGTTTCTTGTATGGTCCAAGCGAAGTGATTCAAGCCATTCAAGTCATGAAGAATAATTGCGATGGTCAAATGCCATTGGTCACACAACGTGTAGTGAGTCATTTGCTAGAACACATCGACTATGATGAGCAGATCCAAAAAGTGTGTCAGGTATATCAAGAAAAATGTCGCGTCATGTTGGATACATTCCGGGAATATGGTAGCTCCAAGGTGCATTTGACAGAACCTACAGGGGGGATGTTTGTATGGATGACCTTGCCAGACCATGTGGACTGTGATGCCTTCTTTGAAGAGGCCATTACTCGTAAAGTAGGCATCGTAAAAAGTGGTGCCTTTGCTGCCGATGGCGTTCCTTATGGACAACATTTCCGCTTGAGTTATACCGTACCATCCATAGATGACATTCGAAAAGGTATGCAAATCATTGGAGAATTGACACGAGAATATTGTGGGGAATAGAAAATAACCTCCTCTATTACTATAATAGAGAAGGCTATCTTTCATACTTCTTATATCCTATGTTATAATACAAATATACCTATAAACATATAGGATATACCATGCGTTCATAAGTGTGAATGGCATTGATTGTATTGGTAGAGAAAGTTCTGAGAACTTTCAGTCATATAGAAAGAAGGTTTATGATGGCATGTGGAGATAACGGCGGTTGCAGCGGTTGCGCATCTTCTAGCGGATGCGGTACGCAACAACCAGTAGATTTGACAGTAAAAACAAATGATAGAAGTCATGTGAAAAAGGTCATCGGCATTGTATCCGGCAAGGGCGGTGTTGGTAAATCCTTGGTCACAAGTTTAATGGCGGTGACCCAATCCCGTAAGGGCAAATCTGTAGGGATTCTCGATGGAGATATTACAGGTCCATCCATCCCAAAAGTGTTCGGCTTGAAAGATAAAGTTCGCAGTGATGATGGTAAATTGATGTATCCTATCGTGTCTAAGAACGGCGTGAAAGTGATGTCTGTGAACTTGCTATTGGATGATGAATCAGATCCAGTTCTCTGGAGAGGCCCTATAGTTGGCAATGTGGTAAAACAATTCTTCTCCGATACGGTTTGGGGCGATGTAGATTACTTATTCGTAGATATGCCTCCGGGAACCGGTGATGTGGCGATGACTGTATTCCAATCCTTGCCACTAGATGGTATTATTGTGGTTACATCTCCCCAAGATTTAGTTTCCATGATTGTGGAAAAAGCTGTAAAAATGGCGGATATGATGCAAGTACCTATCATTGGGGTGGTAGAGAACTTTGCTTACTTCCATTGTCCAGATAATGGAAAAGATTATAAAATTTTCGGTGAAAGTCACATCGATGAAGTGTTGAAAAAATACAATTTATTGTTACTAGGTCGATTGCCAATTGATCCAAAAGTAGCGGAATTGTGCGACGCTGGTGAGATTGAAACGATTACAACAACAAATTTAGAATCAGTTGGCTTACCAGAGTAAGTGTGGAAAATACCATAGTGTACGATGTACCTATGGTATTTTTCATAGGAGGAACTATGTGTGAACAAAATAAAGTAACAGCTATGTATGCTGATTTTTTTGACTATATTGAAAGCTCCACGTCACCGTATCATACGGTGGAGGAGTCCTATCGCCGATTGGAAGATCAGGGCTTTACACCATTATCCATGGATGAAGAATGGAATTTGACAGAAGGGGATTATGTCATTGATGTGTATGGTACGACTTTAGTGGCATTCCATATTGGCAAAGATCCTAGAGGGACCTTACGTATCGCCTCTGCCCATACGGATTTTCCAGGATTCCGAGTAAAACCTAATCCGATGATCACGGAAAAAGGCTATGGCAAGCTCAATGTGGAAAGTTATGGTGGACTTATTCAATATACTTGGTTTGACCGCCCACTTTCATTGGCAGGCGTGGTGGTAACAAAAGGGGAAGGGCTAGACGTAGAGACACACTACGTAGATATAGCAAAACCAGTGGCCACTATCCCTAGTTTAGCAATCCATATGAACCGCACAGTGAATGAAAAGGCGGTATTCAACAAGCAGAAAGAAATGTTGCCACTCCTATTAATGCGTGGGGTTGGTACAGAATATGAAGAGGATAAGACGCTACTGAATTGGCTATTAGCAGAGGAGATCGGCTGTGAACCGAAGGATATTCTATCCTATGAGTTGACTGTGTATAACACAGACTCGGTGGAAACGGTGGGCTTCGATGCGGAGTTTATCAGTGCTCCAAGACTAGATAACCTCACCTCTTGTTATGCTTGTTTACAGGGGATATTGAGTGCTAAGGAGCAACAGGCCACAGGGATTCGCATGGCTTTCTTATTTGACCATGAAGAAGTAGGGAGTCGTACGAAACAAGGGGGTGCCTCCTTGTTGTTGCCGAATGTAGTACGTCGTGTGTATCGGGCACTAGGACTTTCAGAGGAAGCTTGCGATGTAGATATTGCAAAAGGATTCATGATTTCTTCGGATGTGGCCCATGGATATCACCCGAATTATGGAGAGAAAAACGACATCACAAATTATCCTACATTAAATGGTGGTGTTGTTTTGAAGATAGCCAGCTCCCAATCTTATGCAGGCGATGCAGTGGCGCAAGCGATTGTAACAGACCTTTGTGAAACACATGGGATTAAGCATCAAATCTATGTGAATCGGTCTGACATACCAGGCGGTTCTACGGTGGGGTCCATTTCGTCGGCACAGCTAGTGATGCGGACCATGGATGTGGGCTTACCATTGTTGGCGATGCATTCCGCACGGGAATTGATGGGCACCTATGACCAAATCGAGTTGAATCGTTTACTAACAGTATTTTTAGGGGAGGAATAATATGGTTTCCATGATGGCAGTGCTTGTAGCATTAGTGTTGAATCGGATTTCTACACCTTTTCAACGCATTTTCTACGTACAATCTACCGTGAAAGAACAACAAAAAGAAGAAGTGACAAAAGCTTTACAATTGTTGGGGATGATTGTGGTGGCTGTGTATGGCGTGACAGGGAATATTAATATTCTCGGTATTGACGGTGTGACTATCGTACAAACGGTGCTTGCTATCGCCATAGGTGTGGGCTTTGCACAAGTCCTAGAGCTTGTATCCGTGTCTCACTTGCGTCCTATTTTAGAGGGCCAAGAGAAACCTAAGAATGTCTATGATCGTTGGATTTGGGATACTATATTTATCTCCGAACTACTCGTATCTTATGTGCACTATGATTTAGCGTTTTCGTACATGGTGTTGGCATGGCTCTTGTACACGGTGATTCCCTATGTAGTGACACGCTATAATATCAGTCATAATATTGATTTCGGTGTTGGTGTGAAAGCTTACAAATGGGGCACTATTATCTGGATGTTAGCAAGCCTTGTATATTTATTTGTATTATGATTCTCATTGAGAACGTGATATAATACAAATAGAATTATGACAAATTGTTATACATAGGTATATGACAACGGTCAGAACTAGTCAGTAGGGATGGCCGTTCTATGTTTACTAGATAGAAAAGAGGTATTATGAAGTTACATACAGTATATGCAGGCTTTCGCGTAGAACGTGTAGAACCTGTGCAAGAGGTGAATGGTACTGCGTACATGTTGAAACATGAGCAGTCTGGCGCGCGCTTACTATATATTCAAGCGGATGATTCCAATAAAGTATTCCATGTGGCATTCCGCACACCTCCACATGACAGTACAGGGGTGGCACACATTTTAGAACATTCCGTGTTGTGCGGATCCCGTAAATTTCCTTTGAAAGAACCCTTTGTGGAACTTGTGAAAGGCTCTTTGAATACATTCTTAAATGCCATGACCTATCCGGATAAAACGGTATATCCAGTGGCGAGTAAGAATGATGCAGACTTTCACAATTTGATGGATGTCTATTTAGATGCCGTATTCTATCCACGTGTGGCTAAGGATCCTATGATCGTCATGCAAGAGGGATGGCATTATGAGTTGGAATCTCCAGAAAATCCATTGACCTATAAAGGTGTTGTGTATAACGAGATGAAAGGGGTATACTCCTCTCCAGATGCACAATTGCAACGTCATAAAATGGCATTGTTATATCCAGATACAACCTATGGTCATGACTCTGGTGGTGATCCTGACAATATTACGGATTTATCCTATGAGGATTTTAAGGCCTTCTATGAATCCTACTACCATCCGTCCAATAGCTATATGTATCTCTATGGGGATATGAATATTATAGACACATTGGTGTTCATCAATGATGAATATTTGTCAAAATTCAATGCCATTGACCTAGACTCTACGATTGCTATGCAAGCTCCTTTGCAAGAGGAAATAGTGGCATCTTTCCCATATGGGATTGGTACCGATGAAAGTGAAGAAGGCAAGGTAATGCATTCCTTGACCTATGTATTCCCAGAAATGACATTTACCCAAAGCTTAGCCTTTGAGGTTCTAAATCATGCTCTATTTACATCTGGTTCAGCACCGTTAAAAGAAGCCTTGGTGAAAGCCAATATTGGTAGCGATGTGAGTGGCTATTATATGGATAGCATGCGCCAACCTTTATTTGAAGTGACTGTTACCGGATCTGAAATGGATAAACAACAGCAGTTGCAAGATGTGGTAGAAGGCAAATTGCGGGAATTAGTGGATGCAGGCTTAGATAAAGAATTGCTTGAAGCGTCATTAAATCGCATTGAATTTACTTTGCGTGAGGCTGACTTTGGGGGCCGTCCAATTGGTCTTGCTTACGGGTTACGAGTGATGGATAATTGGCTCTATGACAATGATCCTATCGAGTTATTGCAATATGAGCCTGTATTGAAAGCACTTCGTGAGGGACTTTCCACAGATTTCTATGAAAGTTTATTGCGTACCTATATCTTGGAGAATGCCCATAAAGGTTTAATTTCCTTGTACCCTGAAAAAGGCTTGCAAGAGAAAAAAGAACAAGAAGATAAAGAAAAATTAGCAGCTATAAAGGCGACAATGACACAAGAGCAGATAGCTCACATTATCGACCAAACAGCGAAATTAAAAGAAATGCAACAAGCCGTAGATTCCGAAGAGGCTTTGGCGACAATACCTTTATTGGAGTTATCCGATATTTCTCCAGTAGTAGAAGTAACGCCACGCCGTGAAGTTAACCATAATGGTATTCGTATCCATCATATCGATGTGCCAGCACGAGGCATTAACTATGTAGGCTTGTATTTCAATATGGAATCCTTGCGTGAAGACGAGTTGTTCTATGCGGAATTACTTTCAGATGTGTTGGGACGACTCGATACAGAACAATATTCCTATGCAGACGTAGCCAAAGAAATTAACCTTCATTTAGGCGGATACACGATGGATGTCCTACCAGTGTCTATCCATAATGAGCGCGATACATTTGTACCGTTGGCGGTAGTTCGTAGCAAAGCCTTAGCATCCAATATTGGTCATTTAACATCTCTTCTTGGAGAAATTATAGGACGTACGAAATTCGATAGCCAAGAACGATTAGTAGAATTGCTAAAAGAAGGCAAAGCTATCTGGGATACAGAGGCGTTCCGTCGAGGTAATACAATTGTTACAAATTTACTATTGGCGAAAGTATCTTCCATTGGAAAATTCAGAGATCAAGATACATTGGGGTATTTCCGTCGCTTAGTAGAAGTATTGGACAATGAAACATTGTTAGCAGGTGTGCCGGAGCAATTGTTGAAAGTACAACAACGGTTATTTAGAAAAGATAATTTGGAAATCTCCTTCGTAGGCACCACAGAAGAGTTGGAACGATTCTTAGAACATGTAGAAGATATCACTAGTGTATTGAGCAATGACACATGGGAATCTCAACTGGAAATGACGAAAGCCTATGTGAATGAAGGACTTGCTACATCAGCAAAGGTGCAATATGTAGCAAAGGGAGGCAATTTCCGAGACCATGGTGGCACACATACAGGCACAATGAGCGTCTTAGAAACCATGTTGCGCTATGATTATTTATGGAATTTAATTCGAGTGCAAGGCGGTGCCTATGGTGCTTTTGCGAACTTCCATAATAATGGCAATATGGTATTCTGTTCCTATCGCGATCCAAACTTAGAAAATACATTGAAAGTGTATGATGGATTGCCTACGTATTTACGTGAATTAGACTTATCTCCACGGGAAATGCGTAAATATATCATTGGCACCATGAGCGGATTGGATGTGTCGAATACACCATTCTTACAAGGGGCTCGTGCTATGAGCTTATACTATGGCAAAACCAATGAAGCCAATATGACAGCCTTCCGTCAACAAGTCTTAGATACCACAGTAGAAGACTTGCGAGGATTAGCCGATGTCATCGAAAAAGTACTAAAAGATAACCACATCGTCGTAATGGGCGGAGAACAACGCATCCGAGAGGCAGAAACACTCTTTGATACAGTGAGTAATTTAGTGCAATAGGTTCATAGAAACAGCGTATGTTAAAAGCCATACCTTGTCTGGAGTACCAGATGGGGTATGGCTTTTTTATCATAATCTATTATGGATATCGTACAGTTGATATGCATAATAAATTATAATGGAAATGATAGATTCTCTTGACAGTATGACTTTGAAAGGTATACAGTAAATATGATAATCATTATTGCTTTATGAAAGGATGTGTTGTAAATGTATAGAAGTAAGAAAGCATGGATATCAGGAGCAATTGCCTCTTGGTGTTTACTTTCACTAGGTAGTGTGCAAGGTGCCACATCAGACTCTGTATATGTAAGTGCAAATCCAATTATAGAAAGTTTAAAAGATGAAAGTTTATCAACAACGGTGATTACTAAAGCTGATATTATGAATAGGCAGGCTAAATCTGTAGAGGATATTATTTTTACAGAAACGGGCGTTAGTCGTACAGTAGACGCGATGGGACGTGTAGCTCTATCAATTCGTGGGGCTGAACCAAGACATACATTACTTTTAATTAATGGTCAACCTGTAATGGGAGAAATGGAGGCATATTTAGGGCAAGGTGATGAATTACAACGGTTGGGGGCGGAATCCATTGAACGTATTGAAGTGATCCGAGGCGCTGCATCCGCTAAATATGGGGCTAACGCTATGGGCGGAGTTATCAATATTGTGACTACAAAGCCAACCGATAGTAGTCAATTAGAAGTGAACGTAGAGGGACGTAGAATTAGGGGAAACTCTAGTGTATTTCCTTATAACAATGTATTTCTTCGAGCTAACTCTGGCCGGATAGGAAAAGGGAAAATCTCTGTGTATAGCAGTAAACGAGATATCATGCCAGTGTATAGTGAGCAAGAATTTAGAGGTGCCATGAATCAAGTGGGAGCTGTACATAATGCTTTGCGATATTATGGTGATATTAAGGAAGTAGGAGCTCATGCTGAATATGAGGCTAATAAGAATCATCATGTGAGTCTTCAAACTACGTTTTGGAAAGAAGATACTAAACGAGATATTAAACATTCTGATGATGCTCCAGATCCAGTAGTTCATTATGGAAGAAATATTGAACGATGGAGACATCAATTGATCTATACGGGAAATAACAAAAAGAATTTAGATTGGAAAGTAGATGTTTCTCTATCTAATCAAAAAGAATTTGACAAAACAATTTCATCAATAGAAGCATTTTCACCATATGAAGGTAAAAACACATTACGGTATATTGATGATGTGAAACACCGAGAATGGAAAGTGAATGCCAACCTTAATCATCAATTAAATGATCAGCACCTTGTGTCCTATCAAATTGGTTATAGTGAAGAACATGGTGAGGGTAGCCGACTAAAAAGTGCCAAATCTATCTATACAAAATATATTAACCCATGGGATTTTGATAAAAATCTCCACAGTGATAAAGGGCGTGGCGAACCAAGCTCTAAGGTGTATGATTATGCTCTATATCGTGATGATGCAGATATACCACAATATGATCAAGCCTATGAATTGTATGGATATAAAGACTCGCATGGAAAAGCTGTTATTCCTAGCTATACCTATCAAGATTATACAAATGATATAGAAGATGAAGATAGGATTCATACATTTGCAGAAGAATTGCGATCTGAAAATGAAAGCCTTCGAACACCTAATGAAGATGGTGATTTACCAGATGATGATATTATTATGCGCCGATATTATGATGCTAAAATATTAAAGTGGCATGGGAAAACTTTCACAGAGGAAGGAACAAATCGAAGAAATCGTCAAACAATAGGAACAGCGACCATAAAAAAAGCCAATTTTGCAGTTTCAGATTTTTGGCGATTTAATAAAAATACCTATGTTATGCCTGTTGTTCGTTGGGATCATAGTAACATATTTGGCAATACTATGACATTTAACTTAGGATTAACTCATTATATTCATGGTAATAGAAATTATCGATTGAAAACAAATGTAGGGACAGCTTATACCGAGCCTGGTATGGGAGAGTTGTATTACAATTGGGAAATGTATGCGGGCATGCCATATGATTTTGGCGTTGGTAAATTAGGATATTATTGGATTGGTAATCCTAACTTGAAACCTGAAACATCAGTGAATGTCGATGTAGGTGTTGAGTATGATACAAAACGACTTCATAGTCGCTTGATGCTGTTCCATAATGATATTAAAAATTATATGACAACATATTTTACTGGGAAACTAATGAATTTTAATCCTGATGCAGGAAAGAATACATGGATGGCGCCCCCAGATATGATATATAGTTTTAAAAATATAGGAAAAGCTGAGATTACTGGGTTAGAAGGTGAAATTAAATATGCATTCAACTCTAATCTATCTACACGTCTTGGATATACATATTTACATGCACGAAACAAAAGTGACCCTACAATGCCAAAACAGCTATTAAATAAACCAGTTCACAAAATCGATATAGGATTACAGTACGAAAATAAGAAGTCTGGTTGGCAAGCATCCATATGGGGAGATTACTACATTCATATGTTAGATAGCAATACGATTGCTAACAATGGTAATTATGTACATAATGATTTAGGTAATGGGGACCCACAATATGCTTTTGCAGAAGAGGGCAAACAAACCTATGAAAATAAAAGTTTTGGTATCTGGAATGGATTGCTCCAAAAGAAACTGGGAAAGGACTCTCTAGTTTATATTGGTGTTGATAATATATTTAATCACCGTGATGACGCACAAGCTCATCAAGAGAGAATGTACAAAGTAGGCTTACATATGAAGTTTGGTGGAGATAGTGGTGAAAGTAGTTACCAACGAATTACGAAATTATCCCATACAAATTTTGAGACACCATTGAATTGGTTTATTCAAGGTGAGGCAGTACAAGAACCACTTGCATTCTATGGATCCTATCATGGAGAGTGGAGTAGCTTTACTGGCAAAGAGAAACCAGCAGAGGCTAGGGTTACAGCAACTAGCGCAATAGGGGATGCCTATAAAAACTATATTGAAAAGGCTAATCATGGGTATAGTTCTTCTGTACAGCTAGGGGTAAAAGGTAATGTAACTAAAGATACTGCTGTAGATATTGCCTTAGAAGGAAATTCCTATAGTGGAAAGGTACAATCCTTTGATGCAGGCCCTCATGAAGGTATAAAAACAGTGTCGTTACAACGGTTGGAAGTAAACCATGCTGTACAAGATTGGAAATGGGCTATTGGCCGTTTGTATGAAGCATTTGGTACGACTGGATATTGGTTTACTGATTCTTATGATGGAGTGAAAGCTATATGGTCTAATCCTTCAACAGAAGTACGGCTTGGATATGGAGATTTCCACCGTAGCACAGGTATACACGATTCTGCCTATACACATGCTGTTAAGACATCATTTACTAGACCACCAACGAAAGATGAATGGTTGGGTCAAGGATCATTTGATACAGTGGGGTTAACAGGCGAATATACAGATGGTAGTGTAGTGGTAAAAGACTTTAAAACTATGCGAGATAAGTTAGAAAGTGCTCAAAATCCAGAAGAGGAAAAAGCAATTATCGATGCATATATGAAAATCATCGAAAAGGATGATCCTCAATTGTATAAAAAACTTCACGATAGAAGCGGTCAATATTACATGAATAGCTTTATATGGAGAAAAGTTACGGTTACTAATGCAGGTGGACAAATTGTAGGAGAGTATATGACTACAGATTTGCCACAAGTATATACGAAGAGTGCCTCTAACGATACAGCATTGTTAGAAAAAGATGCTACAAAAGCTTGGGATGTAACAATGCAAGTTGGGGAAAACAATGAGGATTGGAATCGATATGTTTCTAACTCTGGCTTATTGAAAGATGGATCTTATAAATTGCACTCGGAGTTCTATGGATATGGAACTTATGGAGGGAAGGAAGTATTAGAAGACCTTGGGACCACTAATCGAGGTAAACGCTATGGTGGTATAGCAGTATCCAAGTTTGATACCTCTAAATTTGTTCGCATGACACAAGAGGAAGCGAAAGCTAAGGCAATTACATCGCTTTGGAATAAAGATACTGCTTGGATGACCTTGACGAAAAAATTGCCGAATGGATCTAGAGCTACTGGATTTGTAAAGAGCAATATTTCACCGTTAGCTAAACGTGTATTGGTATTATTAGCTGGTGAGTTATGGAAACCAGAAAATAACAGTTCCTTGCCATTGCATCTATTAGAAAAAGAAGGATATAGTGTTCCTGTGGTTGGTAATGTATTAGTACAAGATACAATTCCATCCATAAATAGAGCCCTCTTTGCGCAAGTTAAACATCAACTAGGAAGACATTGGGGAATACAGGCTTGGTATATGCGTTCGATGAATGATGCATTAGGTGTATTACAATATGCCAATGATTCTGGAAATGAGGTATATCCATATAATCAAATTGCTAATGTATTTGGGGTAGGAGCGGTATGGAGACCATCCAATACGTTAAAAGTATCGATGGATATGGGCCAAAATAGGACATCACTAGGTAAATATCTAAATGGAGATACCATGTATACATATGCTGGTAGTACAATTACTACGAAAGGCAGACGTATTGGTTCGTATCCGAGATTCTGGACACTTCGCCTAGATGTGGGATATCCCGAACAGACAAAAGCTGGTTCATGGAATGCCTATGCAGATTATAAGTATTTTGAGCATGGATCATTTATCGGTGGTAATGGAACCCATTCGTTACCAGATCGATATTTAGATGGTGTACAAAGCTTTACAGTCGGGGGTAGATATACACCAGTACAGGATATTAACCTATATGCATCTTATACATTTAATGCCAAAGGAATCCATAGTAGAGATACGCTATATGGTGGAGAACACTTTGACTTAGGTGACTATACTAAGATTGCTGTTGAGTATAAATTTTAATATATAAATGATAAAAGCCATACCTACATCTGGAGTACCAGATGGGGTATGGCTTTTATTAGCTTAGTTCTTATAATGTAATTTACAAGATATAATTTCAATATAGTCGGACTGAACTCGATACACTATTCTATGCTCATCTGTGATTCTTCGGCTCCAACACCCAGACAATTCGAACTTAAGGGGTTCTGGTTTGCCGATTCCAGTATAGGGTGTACGTTGAATATCACGTATTAATTGATTAATTTTCTTTAGTATTTTTTTATCTGTATCTTGCCAATATAAATAATCTTTCCATGCTGAATCGAACCATATTAGCTTCATAGATTTACTCCTCAATTAGGGCGTGTTCAATACCTAATCCCGCATCTAATGCAGCAATTCCATCTCGAATGTGTTGAAGGTTTTCTTTAGAGTAAAAAGGGTCAATACTTACTTCAAAAGGAATGCGCCGTTCACGGCTAAGTTTACGTAAATAGATATGAATAGCTGACGAAATAGTTAACCCAAGTTCACTACATACAAAATCAACATCTTTTTTTAGTTCATCGTCAATCCTTAAGTTTAATTGTGCCATAATATACCTCCTTATGTCTCTATTATACATCTATATGTAGATTATGTATATACAATGTATAGAAACTGCGGATATAAAGCATGTATATTTTTGTAGTAAATACTGTCTTTATTCTAAACACAAATAGTAACAGATATGAATAGTATATCAAAAAAACACGTACATCAGTGATAACACTGGTATACGTGTTTTTGTCGTTTCTAAAGAGATTCCTTACCTATTAGTTAGGAAAAATATACCCATCGATTGCATCGGCTTGTGTAATTTTGCTGTTCACGATGTATGGTTGTTCTACACCGTGGAAGTTACGTGTTCCGATGGTTCCTTCCATAGTATACCAAGAGTGTTCTAACAATGGTGTGGTGGAGGAATATTCTGTAGGTAATCCGAATGGGGACATATCTGCTACGCAACAGATCATCAAGTCGCGAGCTAATACAAAGTCATTCCCTTGCAAGGCTTTGTCGTGATAGGAAATATAGCCAGTAGCAGTGACTGTATAGCCTTTGTATTTGTCGATGTGATTGGATACTTTCAAAATCGTATCATAATAGTTTCTGGACGTTAATGTAATGTGTCGATGTGCGTCGTCGATACCATCGCCGATGTTTTTATAATCGTTCGTTGGAACTGGTTCTTTGGTGATGGAAATGACTTGGTCCACAGGTTCTTCTGCTGGTAGCGCAAAGGCTTGGGCATGGAAGATGGATGGACTCAAGAGCAATGTACATAATCCGTACAAGATAGCATTTCTATAGGATGAACCATAGGAACGACGGAATATGTGTTTGCTGGCTTTGATGGTGCTCCATAATAACAAGATAGTCAAGGCCCATAGTAAGGCGATGATATAGGAATTAGGGGCAATCAAACGATAAATAGAGCCTGTTGTTAATAAATATAACAGGGATAGGCTACAACTAGCAGAGGCCACAATTTCTACAGCGGCCTGGATGTTGATGGTAGGGATATACTTCATAGTGCATAACCTCCTAACAGTGAAAATACGATACATATCATAGCTGTCCCTAGGATAATGGAAATACTATAGACTTTCACAAACGAGCTAGGGAACAAATTACGTAACAAGACGTAGTTTTTAATATCTAATAAGGGACCAAAGATTAGAAATGCCAAAATTCCAGGCAATGGAATGACGCTTACAAAGGACCGCGCGATAATGGCATCTGCGGTGGAGCAGATGGATACGCAAAAGGCCAGCGCCATCATGGCAAGAATGACTAAGATGGATCCAGATAAGGATATGTCATGAAGCCATTGTTTTGGCAAAAATAATTGTAACCCACTACTTAGTATAGACCCAATTATGATAAAGGGCAATAGGCGGAGTGTTTCTTCTTGTAATCTTCCGAAAAATCCGGTGTCTTTTGATAGGGACTTGACGAGCGTTAATTGTTTCCACGGTGGGAACGCATCGGTGCGCCCGTAGATGCGAGGGCCACAATATTGGCTCACAATGAAAGCTAGTAGAATCCCCAACAAGGGTCTTCCCCATAGTATCATAGGTTCTTTTGGGAACGCATAATAGGTGGAGAGTAAGACGATGGGGTTTAACAAGGGGCTAATCATGGTAAAGAATAGGCTTATTTTAGATGCCATGCCTTGCCGAGTTAAACTTCGCAGGATGGGAATGACCGCACAATCACAGAGTGGCATGGTACAAGCCATGATGATGGCAAGTACATAGGAAAACAGAGGTGATGTATGCAAATACTTTTCGATGCGATACGGCGAGGCGTATTGCTCGACTATAACAGAAATGCCCGTTCCTAATAGCAAGAATGGAATCATCTGCAAGACGATGGCCGTCGTCATAGTGACCCAATTAGGTTGGGTGTAGAACATATAGGCTAAGGCCAGTATCGTTAAGACAATCGCATAGGGTTTCCATCGTTTCTTAGGCTCGTGTATAGGCTTTGTCATAGGCCATTGTTTGACATCTGGGCAGGCAATCCAAGTGCTGCTAGGCGACAATTCGATGTAGGTCTTGCCTAGTTCTTGTGTAGTGTTGCCAATAATGACTGTGTCGCCATAGCGTATCTGTGAAAGTGGAATTGTCCCTAGATAGGGCAACTGTGTTTCAATCCATTGTGGCTGTGTTACATAATAGATATGTTTAATATCTAGCATATCGCCTAGAGGAGACCGTATAAAGAGGTCTTCAAAGGTATCTAGGGAGCCCACGCCATTCCATTCAATCCATAGTTCACGATAGGTGTGTTCCTTTAGGGCTTGTTGACAAGATTCTATGGTTGCTTGTGAATCGCCATCGATGGAGAAGGTGTGGACTCTTTCGTCGGAAAGAGCAGGACTTTGTAAGCCCTGCTCAAATTGAAACAGAAGAACATTTGAAATTTTATGACTTTCAATACCAGCAGTGATGGCACTGGTCTTGCCAGAACCGAGAAAGCCCATCACTACATAGGTGGGGATAGTTTGCATAGTGTTACATTGTTCCATTAATAAAAGACTGTAAAGCATCATCGTTCAAAGATGGGCCGATGATGGTTAAATAGGAATCATGCAAAGTAGTGGGAGTAATCTCTAAACTACTTCCATTATATTGTACCAAAGCTTGACCTCCTGTGGAAAGGGGAATACAACCTTTTAAGCGTAAAATACGCCCCGTTGTATTCGTTTCGATAAGGGCTTTTAAATGATCCTGCCACTCATCAATGGTGCGTGGTAATGTGCACTCCACAGTGCAAGTTAAGAATGAGTCTTTTGCCTGTGCATGATGGGCGATGTGGTCATGGTGGGGAATCTCAGGGTGATTCCGCGCCGTATGATGACCTTTGTGATTTTCAATTGTCTCATTAGGTGCTAAAGATGACACCGCTTGCTCTCTAGGATACATAGAAATGTATTTTGAAAGTGTAATCTCCTTCCATGGCACGATGTAAATCGGCGCCGCTGGATTTAAGACACGGATAATCTCCAACGTCTTTTGCAATAGCTCTTCCTCTTCTTGATGGCTAATAAAGACCTGACTAGAATAGGCGATTTGATCTTTAAAAAAGATGCCAAAGTTTTTGTAATACATAGGGGCACGCATAGCGTCCACAATGGATATACAACCGGTGAGTTCGATGCGTTTTGCAATGGATGAATCTTTGCAAATAGCGAGGATGTCCGACAATTGGCTAACACCAGATGGTTCGATGATGATATAGTCCACATCTTGAGTATCCAAAATGTCCACCAAAGCACGCCGGAAATCTCCGGCTAGGCTACAGCAAATACAGCCGGATGTAAGTTCGCGAACTGTATATCCTTGTTCACGAAGAAGGGCGCCGTCCAAATTGATTTGACCGAAATCGTTTTCTAACACTAGGATTCGTCGTGGATCGGGTAATTCTTTGATCAACTGCTGGATAAATGTCGTTTTACCAGCCCCTAAGAATCCAGAGATGATATAGACTTTTACTTTGTGAGAGCTAGCACGTTGTTTGGCTCTAGTAAAAGCACGAGTGATTAGATTCATCATATATCTCACCTCCTATATTGTCATACTATATATAATGAAAGTTCTTGCATAGATAGTATACTCTCTTTCTGTAGTTTATGCATGAATGAGTGAGCATTTCAGTCTGTGTAATATATGATTATTATCAAAATTAAAAATAAATGATAAAAAATCGAAAAAATTAGAAAAAGAAGATTGATTTATTTCGATTTATCTGTTATAA
>CAUQLO010000004.1:0-60871 GCA_963518725.1 uncultured Veillonella sp.
CAAACTGATACAGTGGTTAGGTTTGCTCCGGAACATGTCGTGCTCTTCTTACGTTTGTGTGATTTTGTCAGAAAGAAACGCCACAGGCTACTACACGAGACGGCGTTCCTTTGGGGGAAGGGAACATGTTGCTCGTTTTTGTGTTTTCAGAATGTACTAAAAAAGAACGCTGCGAGATGTCTAAGTGAGACTGCGTTCTTTGGGGGAATTTTGCAACGAAATATAAACGATTTGCCAAATTTTGTGGTATAATGAAATTAAAGAGTCATCAACGTGTTGTTGGGCTCATCTCTTCCTATTATGGGAGGAGGTGATAGTATGACCAAGTTTGAAAAGTTCTATTTGATCATTTTAGCTTTGGAATTACTTATTCATTTTATTGATTTATTTAAATAATAAAATGGCCTAACGAAAAGAGGTCTCGAACACCTCACACGTTAGGCACATTTCATTCAAAGTCTTTTGAGATGAGCCTAACGCCGTTCACACGTTGATGGCTCTTCTTTTTACATGTATATTCTAGCACACTTCGAGAAAAAATACTACTCTCAGAAGAATGAAGCGTGTGGTATACCTCTCTCAAAATGTATGAGATATTATTTCTTTAGGAGTAAGCTAGAGGGCTTCTCTTTATCTTTCCAAAATAGTAAGGCACCCATGGCATTGATTATGTAGAATATGTATTTCCCAACGTTGGCAAAATTGCCTTGGGTGAAAGCTTTCAATAACTGTACGATATTATAGATCATCCAGAATGGCCATTGTGTGTCTAATTTTAGAGCGTTAAAAAAGTTCGCAATGAGTGAGAAGGCAAATACGATAGTGGTTAGGATAGATAAAAAGTTCATATGACCGCTAAAGCCTATATAATTGGCAACGCCTGAAATTGTGAAAGCAATAATGGTGATGATACCAGCAACTAATCGTTTTTGCGAAGGATTCATTGTATTAGGAATACCTTCGTGGGATGCTTCCCATTTTTTGATCGCAAAGGTATAGATAATGAAAGTAACAGGATAGGTAATGATAGCTGCTTTATTTCCTAAAATAAAATCGATGGCACCGGATAGAATAGTATTCACAATGCCGAGATAATTCCCCCATTTGTTGAGCTGCCCTGTAAATCGTGTAGACAACATAGAAATGCCAACGTTGATGACAGAAATAAGTCCAAAGGGAACAAGAGCAGTCCAAGGGCCCCAATCTACAAATTTTTCAAGACGTGAGTTAAGGTAACCAGCAGAAATGGCAATCCCTACGACGAGAACGACACCGAGGAGATCAAACCACTTGGAAGTAGCAAATTGTTTTAAATACTGTTTCATAAAGGTATCCTTTCTATAAGAATATAATCTATCACAAATATGCTGTGCTTAGATACATTAGGCATAATAGAAGAATTAGACTTTCTTCTGTGAAAAGAATTAGTATTTGCTTTATGACATATATGATTTTTACTATATGTCCAATTATAACATTATTAACAGGAATATCTCAAATAATATGGAAAATAAAAGCCCTACTATTAGTGAGTTAAAGAGGGGAGAATTTCTTCCAATTTGAAGTGGTCGGAATGGAGACTGAAAACCCATTTCTATTGCAGAGGAAACTGTGAAAAGACGTCTCTTGTATCGCTATGACATATCGTAGCGTTCTAGTAGGCTGATATAGCGAAAGAAACGAGCAACATATTCCTTCTCAAACTGATCCTACGGTAGGTTTGTTCAGGAACATGTTGCTCGTTTTTGTATTTTCAGAATGTAGTAAAAAAGAACGCTAGGATATGTCTACTCGGTACTGCGTTCCTTGAGAGGTTAAGAATATATACTGTCAGGAAATTTTAAAGGAGAATAGGTAGTTTTTCAAGAATTGTATGGATAGGTGGTGTAGTGTGTGCTACCGTACTGCATTATGTATGTGGTATAATTTAGTTAAACTAAAGAACGAGGTGCATCTATGCAATTTTCTACCATGGCGGAATTGAACACTCTTGTATGGAAAAGGGCGACGACTATGTAACCTTGAATGATTGTTATGTCATCTTTATATGTACGTTTCCAATATTTTCTGGAAAGAGACACAAGTACACCTATATAAAAACCTGTAGAGAAGAACAAGGTGAAGAATTAGGAGATGGCTCAACAACTATATTTCTAAGCACAAAGGGACAAATGAACGATGTATCAAAACTGTTGCAAAACTTTTTAGATTATGTAGATGGACAGCCACCGAAAGATAGTTTGGTGCAACGGATGGACGAGATAGTAAAAGTTGTAAAACAGAGTAAAGAATGGAGAGGTGAGTATATGAAATTAGAAATGGACCGGAAGAAGTATTGGCGTGAAGGTAAAGTAGAAGGGACATTAGAAGCTATCATTGGTATGTTACGTGAAAAATTATCGGTAGAGATGATTGCACGGATTACTAATATGTCTGTGGAACAAGTGATTAAAATTGGAAAAGAGCATGCGCTTTTATAAGACGTCTCTTACGTTGCTATGAAAACTTGTGGCACGCATTGAGTGATTAAATGGACGAGCACGACATATTCCTCCACAAACTGATACAGTGGTTAGGTTTGCTCCGGAATATGTCGTGCTCGTTTTGCGTTTGTGTAATTCAGTCAATATAGGTGACACAAGTTTTCTACTCATCACGGCGTTCCTTTGGGGATGGGAACATGTTGCTCGTTTTGTGTTTGCGAGATTGTAGTAAAAAAAGAACGCTACGATATGTCTACTCGTAAATGCGTTCCTTTTTTACTAAATTATTAAAATAGATTAATGAAGATGCCTAACGATAAGAGGTTCTGCAGACCTTAATACGTTAGTCAATTTCATCTTTTGCACACTTGAGATGAGCCTAACGCCGTCTACACGTTAATGGCTCTTCTTTTTACAATTATATTTTAGCACACTTCGAGAAAAAGTACTACTTGTTTCGCCATATAGACTGCAACATCGCTAACATATATAAAAGGGAAGAGCACGACATATTCCGACTCGAACTTATTTATGGTAAGTTTGCTCCGGAACATATCGTGCTCTTCTCATTAGTTTAGTAGTACAACTCATTGATCTATGTAAATAAACAATGAAAAAGCCTAACGCCATTTATACGTTGGCGACTATTCTTGTTAGTACTATGAAAAAGTTAGGGTTTGTATTTTTATTGATATAAGTTTGTATACTTTTCATAGCATTCATAGACCTACTCATAGTCTATCATAGTTTACTGAGAATTACTAGTATTTTTACTGTGATGTGCGCGGTTTAAGCTGAGGTTAAAGTACCCGTGAGTATTCTTTATGTGAAATCATTATAATTCATTTAGTGTGTTATAATGAATATAGTTATAAGAAGATACTTGTATGTTGCAATGTATGTAAAGGGAATACGATGCAGATATTAACTACACAGCTTGGGATTGATCAAACAGCTCAAGATATGGATAGTCTTTTAAAGACTTTGTTAAAAGATAAAACCACAAAACGGAATATTGTTTGGGCATCTCAATCCTATGAGGGGATGGGAAAGTCCTTTTGTAGTGATCAACCGATTCGACGAAGTTTATTAGTAGGAAAACACCAATCCATTATACAACCAAGAGTGGCAAAGCATGCTCGTAAGCAAGAGCAACGAACACGATCTAGCGGGGAGGTGTTTACGCCACCGTGGCTAGTGGATAAACAGGTGTCAGCGGTGTTAGGCGAGTGGAAAGAGGTGCCTCTGAAAGAGTGGGTTGCCCTTCGCTGGTTAGAACTTGCTTGTGGTGAAGCGTCGTATATCGTGACTCGCTACGACTCTGTGATGGGCGATAGTATTCCAGTGCCAAAACGAGTAGGATTTTTAGATAGAAAACTACAACGAATTAGCCAAGAGGTGACTTCTGAAAAAGAATTTATCAAACTAGCAAAGATTGCCTATGAAAGTACCTATGGGTATGAACTGCAAGGGGATTCCTTGCTATTAGCACGAGAAAATTTATTGCTATCTTTCTGTGAACATTATGACCAGAAATTTGGCATATTGCCTACTATAAAGACGGTGAAAACCATTGCAAATATCATCGTGTATAATGTATTTCAAATGAATGGATTGACGAAACGGACACCCTATTCTGATAGGTCTGTAAAAGAAGTGCAAATGAATTTGTTTGATAAAGAAACAGATAGTACCCCTGGGCCTCAAGGGGATATGTTGACCGTTGTGAAAGATTGGAAACGTAAGGAATTGGTAACAATAGAGCGTATTAGCAAAGGAGAGGGAGAGATGAAGTTTGATGTTGTTATAGGGAACCCGCCGTATCAGGAGCAAACAGAAGGTACAAGCGATAAGCCCATTTATAATTATATGATGGATGGAGCTGAAGAAGTATCGGATAGAGTATGTTTAATTACTCCTGCTAGATTTTTGTTTAATGCAGGAAAGACTCCGAAGGATTGGAATCGTAAGAAGTTGAATGATCCTCATTTTAAAGTGTTGTATTATGAACAAGATTCATCAAAGGTCTTTCCAAATACAGACATTAAAGGTGGAGTGGCAATAACATATACAGATAAAGCGCAAGAGTTTGGGGAAATTGGTACGTTTACCACATTTCCGGAGTTAAATAGCATATATCATAAAGTTGTAGCAAATAAAGAGTTTGAAAATATTACTCCATTAATATTTTTACAGAATAAGTTTAATTTAGTAAAGCTATATGAAGACTTTCCAGAATATAATCAAATTATAGGAAGCCAAGGGCGGGAAAAAAGGCTAACTACAGGTATTTTCACTCAACTTCCAGTATTTAAGGAAAATAGAGGAGATAACGATATACAAATTTTGGGCTTAATTAATAATAAGCGTGTCTCTAAGTATATATCTAGACAATATTTAGAAGAACATGAAAACCTAGAAAAGTATAAAGTAATTTTACCGGCATCAAATGGTAGTGGAGCTATAGGAGAAGTGTTATCCACACCCCTAATCGGGGAACCCCTAATCGGGGAACCCCTAATCGGGTATACGCAGACTTTTATTTCATTTGGAGCATTTGATAATAAAATTGAGGCGGAGCATGTATTGAAGTATATAAAAACAAAGTTTTTAAGAAGTATGTTGGGAACTATGAAGGTAACGCAGCATAATCATAAAGAAACATGGATAAACGTCCCTCTCCAAGACTTTACGGTCGATTCTGATATCGACTGGTCACAGTCGATTGAAGATATCGACCGTCAGTTGTATCGTAAATATGGACTTTCACAAGAGGAGATAGAGTTTATTGAATCGAAAGTGAGGGCTATGGACTGATGAGAACGATCATACAAACGAAAAAGGAAGTAGAACCAAAGATTTACGCCTATACGTTGCCAGCTGTGCCAAGTCATGAGGGTTGGATTAAGATTGGCTATACGGAGCGAGAGGTGCAGGTTCGTGTGAATGAACAGGTACATACATCTGGGGTTGATGCGGATATTTTGTGGCATCATGCTGCAGAATATACGGAAGATCCTGATAAAGGGATTAACTTTAAAGACCATGACTTTCACCAGTTTTTAAAATATCATGATGTGAAGCGTAGACCAAAAACGGAATGGTTTTATTTTAATAACCATCCAGAAGATGCAGAGGTCCTCTTTCATAAGTTTACTCGTCATGATGTGTCGGGGTACCAACCGGGTCAACAGTGTGAGTATGTATTGCGGATGGAGCAAGACCAAGCTGTTAGTAAGACATTGGATTATTTTTTATCCCACGACAAAGGGGAGTTCCTTTGGAATGCAAAACCACGGTTTGGTAAAACCTTAGCGGCCTATGATTTAGTGAAACGGTTAGATGTGACGAATGTGTTGGTACTAACCAATCGTCCTGCGGTGGCTAATTCCTGGTATGATGACTTTCACCAATTTATGGCAGGGAATACAAGGTATAAATTCGTAAGCAGTACAGAATCATTAAAACATCGTACAGCTATGAGTCGTGATGAGTTTATGGACTACGCGAGGGATTGTGAAGAGATAGGTCAAATTGCGTTTATTAGCTTACAAGACTTGAAAGGGTCTATCTATTTTGGAGGGCAACATAATAAATTAGACTGGGTAGCCAATTTAATGTGGGATCTTGTGATTATTGATGAGGCCCATGAAGGTGTGGATACTTGGAAAACAGATTTTGCATTTAAGCAAATTCAAAGTAGATGGACGCTCCATTTATCAGGCACGCCATTTAAATCCATTGCGAAAGGCCGTTTTGGAGAGGACCAAATTTACCATTGGTCCTATGCGGATGAGCAACGGTCCAAGCAAACTTGGGACCCTCATAGTGAAAGCGAAAACCCTTATGAATCCTTACCAGAGCTCAACATGTTTACCTATCAAATGTCACATATGATTACTGACGTGGTTCAAGAAGGGGTTCAAATTGACGGAGAGACTTATGACTTTGCCTTTGATTTGAATGAATTTTTCGCAACGAAAGAGAATGGAGAGTTTATTCATATTGATGCAGTAAAAGCTTGGCTAGATACGTTGACTAGGAATGAGAAATACCCATTTTCTACGAAAAAATTACGAAATGAGTTAAAACATACTTTTTGGCTCTTAGATCGAGTAGATTCTGCCAAAGCTTTAAAACAATTGTTAGAGGAACATCCTACCTTTGAAAATTATGGTATCGTATTGGCGGCTGGTTCTGGTAATGCTTATATGTCCGATGAGGGGAATGAAAATCTTCGTTCCTTGGAAGCGGTACGAACAGCGATTAAGGATAAGGAACGGACGATAACACTTTCAGTAGGTCAGCTCACCACAGGCGTGACGGTGCCAGAGTGGACGGGTGTTATGATGCTGTGCAATATGAAGTCACCTGCATTGTATATGCAAGCGGCATTCCGAGCACAAAATCCCTATGCTTGGATAGAGAACGGTGTACATTATCGCAAAGAACGTGCTTATGTGTTTGATTTTGCTCCGGAACGAACCCTTATAGTGTATGATCAATTTGCTAATGATTTGCGGTCTACTACTGCTAATGGGTCTGGAACGAGCTCGGATAGAAAAGAAAACATTGGGGAGTTATTGAACTTTTTCCCTGTCATTGCAGAGGATACAGAGGGTCGTATGGTGGAAATCGATGCCACCCAAGTGTTAACCATACCTCGACAAATTAAGGCGCAAGAGGTTGTGAAACGAGGATTTATGTCGAATTTCTTGTTTGATAACATGGCGAATGTATTCCGAGCAACGCAAGCTGTCTTGGATATTTTGGAA
The DNA here is from genome assembly GCA_963518725.1 of uncultured Veillonella sp. Lineage (GTDB taxonomy): Bacteria > Bacillota > Negativicutes > Veillonellales > Veillonellaceae > F0422. The sequence continues at coordinate 7,259 of CAUQLO010000004.1, forward strand.
GAACTGCCAGTGGCTGACCAAGGTAGAATCGTGATGGGCGACGTACTTGATATTGAGGATGTGGAATTGGATGAGGATAATCGTCCAGTGGTGCCAGAGGGAATTGTAATTAACCGTCAAGATGAATTGTTTGGGGATAGGCTACGTGCTTCTATTGAGCACATTGAAAGTAGGGTACGTCAACAAGAGACAAAACCAACGGTAGAAGCAATTGTTAGGGAGATTACAGCCCCCTATATTGGACCTATTGCTACAGAACTGCAAGATACATATGGTCTAAAAAACAGAAGTGTACAACGCATTGAAAGAGACATAAAAAGCGCTATAGAAGATACGGTTCGTAAGAATGATGCTGAACAAGCGATAGCTATTGCTCATACACATCGGGAATTTACAGATAAGATGAACGAAGCAACTAGCGAAGCGGAAAAAGAAACACTTATCGTAAAGCGTGAGGAAGCAATTCGCGCAGTAGAAGAAGAACATCAAGCGAAATTGGCTGACAAATTGAAAAACACGTTGGAAAACTTGCCAAAACAATTAATTCGTCAACAAGAGGAAGAAGTGTTACAAAAACGTGTGAATGGTGACGAAGAAAAAATTCGTGGTCATTTGCGTGGGTTTGCGAGAACTATACCAAGTTTCTTGATGGCGTATGGGGATATGAATCTTACCTTAGAAAACTTTGATACCTATGTGGATGAAGATGTATTCTTGGAGGTAACGGGAATTACATTGGAACAGTTTAGGTACTTGCGAGATGGTGGTGAAGGGTTTGCAGGACAGCTATTTGATGCAGCGACATTTAATGAATCTATTCAAGAGTTTTTGCGGAAAAAACTGGAATTAGCGAATTACTTTGAAGATAGTTCAGAAGATATTTTTGACTATATTCCACCACAACAAACGAATCAGATTTTTACACCGAAAAAAATAGTGAAACAAATGGTAGATGCATTAGAAAAAGAGAATCCTCATATATTTGAAGATTCTTCTAAAACATTTATTGATTTGTATATGAAATCGGGATTGTATATTGCTGAAATCGTGAAACGTTTATATAATAATCCTACGATGAAAGTTGAGTTCCCAAAAGATGAAGAACGATTAGCACATATTCTTGAACATCAGGTATATGGATTTGCGCCATCTATGATTATTTATAAAATTGCTATGAATTTTATTTTTGGTCCTATTGGTGAAAATGTTTGTCGAGGTCACTTTGTACAGGTGGATACAATTCCTTATGCGAAAGAAGGAAAAATGCAAGAATTAGTAGATACATATTTCGGGTAGTCTCTTGTATCGCTATGTAGCCTGTGGCGTTGCTAGCTGATATAGATGAAGAGAAGAGCACGACATATTCCTACGCAAACTGATACAGTGGTTAGGTTTGCTCCGGAACATGTCGTGCTCTTCTTACGTTCGTGTGATTTTGTCAGAAAGAAACGCCACAGGCTACTACTCGATACGGCGTTCCTTGGGGAAAATTCGCATCGAAATATAAACGATTATTAGAAATGACAAAGCCTAACGTAAAAGATAAGTGTTGGTAGCACTTATACGCGTTAGGCTTATCATCTTTTATTGTTCTTGAGATGAGCCTAGCGCCGTTCACACGTTGATGGCTCTTCTTTTTATATGTATATTCTAGCACACTTCGAGGAAAAATACTACTTGTATCCGTGTTCTTTAGTAGGGAATCTCAAGGTATTCCAATAGGCGTTTGATAGTATCTTGTCCGTCGTAACAGGTATCGATGAGGTAGCCTGGTTCACGTAAAAATTCTGTTAAACCACGGTAGTAAAAATATTTCTTTCTATCTTCGATAATAAAGGGGATTAGGTTATGTTTTAGGCATTCTTTAAAAGCGATGAGTCTGCCAACTCGACCGTTTCCATCTTGAAAGGGGTGGATGCGTTCGAAGCGGAAATGAAATTCCACGATGTCTTCAAATGAAATATGTGTTTTATTGGCATACCATGTTAGTAAGTTTTGCATATCGCTTGCTACTTGGTCAGGTTTTGAGGTTTCTATACCACCGACTACATTCGGTCGTGTTTTGTAGTTTCCTACATTGAACCAAGGAAGTCTTTCGTCTTTGGTGTTATGTTTTAATAGATTGTGAAGATGCTTGATGCTTTCTTCTGTTAGTGGATCTTCTGCGATATCAATGCAGTAATCGATGGCTCTGAAGTGATTGACGGTTTCGATGATATCATCCACGGACAGACTTTCTTCTCCGTGGATGGTATTCGTTTCAAAGATATGTCTAGTTTGTTCTTCGTTCAACTTACTGCCTTCTATATGGTTGGAGTTATAGGTCATGCGTACTTGTAGTTCATGATAGAGTCCCCCAGAGATTCCATGCTCCTTTTCTTCTCGCAATTGTTTAAGAATGGGGTTGTCAGGCTCTAGTGTGTAGAGATCTGTGGGAGAACAAGCAAAGTGCTCACATAATTTGCGTATGACTGAGGGTGAAAGTTTTTCACCTTTAGAAATTTTCGCGATGGTTCTTGAAGATATGTGAAGTATTGATGTTAAGTGAGATTTGTGTAGGTTATGTTCTTGTAATATGCGCAGTAATCCTTGATAGTTATACATAGGGCACCTCTTTCATCTTTACTTATCATATAAAAAATAGACTAAAAAGTAAAGGCTTAGGAATAAAAAGTAAAGATTTACGGCAAAAAAGTAAAGATATGGCACTGATAAGTAAAGGTATTGTATTAGCAAGTAAAGATTAATGAAATTTGTACACCCTTATATCGTCATTTCTGTACATTCTTATGATAGCATTTATAACTGTAACTGCCTTCGTGACTCTAGCTACATACAAATATACTTTCCTCATGGTATAATACATAGGACACAAGGAGGGCCTATGACGATACGAGATAGGATTATTGCCTACTGGAAAGGGCGGAGCGGTGATTTTGGAGCGCTGCGCATGAAGGAATTACAATCGAATCTAGCGCCACGATGGTTGCGAGAGATTACTCCTCACATTAAGGACACTGGTCAACGGATTTTAGATTTGGGTACGGGTACTGGCTTTTTTGCTTTTTTACTAGCCCAAAAGGGTTATTCGGTGACCGGCATTGATTTGACGGAAGACATGATTGCGGTGGCGAAGGAGCAAGCGTTGGTTCTGCAGGACTCATTACAGGGTTCGGTGGACTTTCACTGTATGGATGCCATGCAATTGGAATATGCAGATGCGTCCTTTGATGTAATCCTAGCGAGGAATCTGACGTGGACTTTGCCTGATGTGGAAAGTGCCTACAAGGAATGGTATCGTGTGCTAGCGCCGAAAGGTGTGCTTATCAATATTGATGGCGATTATGGGGTGGAACTGAAAGTGCCCGTTGTGGCGAATCACCACATTCACGAAACAGTGTCACCCCAAACCATGGAGGAGTGCCTAGCGATTACAGAAGAACTGTCCATCAGTCGCATGGATCGCCCCCATTGGGATGTGCACATGATCCGGAAGGCAGGATTTTCCCGCGTGTATTTAGATATGGCTGTAAGCAGTCGTATGTATGATGTAGAAGATGAATTATACAATCCAGTGCCACTCTTTTCCATTGTGGCGAGGAAATAAGGAGCAATTATGCAAACATTTGAGACTTTCAATGTAACAGAGAAGAATAAATTCGGTATGGCGTCAGCCCTAGCGATGACTGATTTTACAAAGTGTTTTGAACCAGTTCTATTTCTATTTGGCCAAGCGGGTGTGGGTAAAACGCATTTGTTGAAAGCTATGGAACAAGAGGCTGTGAAAGGAAATTCTAACCTTCGTGTACGCTATGTGACGGGGGCGCAGTTCATGAAAGAATATAACGACAGCGTGACCTATGGTGAAGTAGCGGATTATATGGAAGAATACTGCAAACTACACTTGTTGTTAGTGGATGATGTACAGGACATCGTGTATAGCGATGATGAAGGGGCAAAGAAAATGTTTATGCGCCTCGTGCTAGGCATGAAAGCAAAAGCTCGCCGCATGGCAGTGACCTTTGATGAAAGTTTTGACTCTGAAGACCGTTCGAATGACTTGCAAAACGAATTGACAGACGGTGTTGTGGCGTTTATCGAATAAGAGAGCCCGAATTAGGGGATACTATGCCGAACGTATATAACCCATGAAAAGAGCCGGATTTCAAAGTGTAGAAATCACTTTCAATATCTGTTATACTTGAGAAGAAGAGTTTTCTATTGAGCGAGTGCTCAGGAGAGGAGAAAAGTATAATGGCTATTTCAGAAGAAGTACGGCAACGATTTGCGGGAGAGTTTGAAAAGTTCCAAGCAGGGATTGAAGGTTTCTTTAAGAAGGAAATTGCCCCAAAAGATTTCAAAGGTATTGGTGGAGGGTTCGGTAGTTATGCAGAACGAGGATTTGAAAGTGCTATGTTGCGCCTACGTTTCTTTGGATCTCGCATTCTTCCGTATCAAATGAAATTTTTAGTGAATGCAGTAAGCAAATACGATTTGAAACATGTGCATTTTACAACAGGTCAATGTATCCAGTTCCACAAATTACAAGGGGAACAAATTCTAGAATTATACAAAGAATGTTTTGAGCATGACATTTACAATCGTGGCACAGGTGGAGATAACTTGCGTAATGTAACGGCTAGTCCATTGCATGGCGTACATCCTGCAGAGCCATTTGCAGTAACGCCATACTTGCAAGCTGTCAGTGAATATGCAGTGTCCTTGATCGGCACATTGGCATTACCACGTAAATATAAAATTGGTTTCTCTGTGGTAGACAATGAGGGCCATGCGAACTATAAAGATTTAGGGTTCTTGGCAAAAGAAAACGGAACCTTTGACGTCTATGCTGGTGGCGGTATTGGCGGTGGATCTGCCTTTGGTGTCCTAGTGGACGAAGATGTGAACCCTGCAGAGGTATTGCACCACGTAGAAGGTATGTTACATTTATATCATGAATTAGGTGATTTTAAATCTCGTGGAAAAGCGCGTTCCCGTTTCATTGCGCAACGCTTAGGGGCTGAGGAGTTCCGCAAAGCGTACCATGAATATTTGGAGAAATCCAAAGCAGCTCACGATTTAACATTGTCTGTGGCACCATATGAAGTGAAAAAAGCAGGTACTACAACACCTACTACGCCATTGGCCCAACCACAAAAACAAGAAGGCTTGTACTACATCCAATACAAACCATTGGTAGGTACGCCACCAATGGATGTATTCGTGAAATTATTTGATTACGTAGGCGGTTTAGAGGAAACAGAAATCCGCATTTGCGGTGATGAATCTGTGTACATCGTGAACTTAACTGGGGAAGAAGCAGACGCAGTGGCGGCGATTGTCGCTGATACGCATGCGAAAAACAACTTCGAGCACACTGTATCCTGCGTAGGCGCTACGATTTGCCAAATCGGTTTCCAAGATTCTTCTGGACTTGTAAAAGTCGTAAAGGATACCGTAGAATCTGAAGGCTTATCTACAGATCGCTTGCCACAAATCCACGTATCTGGTTGCCCATCTTCCTGCGGTACGCATCAAGTAGGGACCCTTGGTTTCCATGGATTTACGAAAGTAGTGGAGGGAAAGCCTCAACCAGCTTTCAAAGTGTTCATCAACGGTAATGGCACATTGGAAGGTTCTCGTATGTCCGATGAAGTAGGGGTTTTAACAGTAGCAGATATTCCTAACTTCTTCATCGACCTTGTGAAAGTGCTAGACACAGCGGGACAAGATTTCGATACTTGGATTGTAGAACAACCAGAGGCGTTCCAAGCAATACTTGCTAAGTATCTATAATATATAAACGTTCTTACTACGGTAGACTTACCGTGGTAGGAACGTTTTGTTTTTCATCACGGATAGGATGCAGGGGAGAATGGTAGGGGTGAATTTATACCTAGGCAACCAGTCTCTGCGAACGTAACAAGTCCATGCTTGCGAAACATAGGGTGGTGATTGTATTGAAGAATTACGATAGATACTGTATAATGAAAGAGATATCTCAAGAATGAGAATGGAAACTGTGTGTCCTCTGGGCAGGTCAGTTTTGTTCATAAAGTGGTATATATAGGAGAGTCAAATGAAAAAAAGTACACTAGCTTTAGTAGGTGCCATGGCTTTTGCAACAACCTTTGCAGTAGCACCGCAAGCACATGCTGAAATCAATGAATATTCGAATTTGAATGACAAAACTGTAGTGGTGCGCCAACCAGGTCAATCCATGGTATTATCCATGCGTGAAGTGGCGGGCATCTTTGTGGGGCGTTATGTGAAAGCAGCGGTGAGCTCCATTACATTGGATCCATCCAAAGGGAATTATCAATATGTGGTGGTAGGATACACGCCGAAACAAAAAATCACCATCGATGTTGACGTAATCACTGGTAAAGTGGTACGTGAATTCCGTTCTAGCAAAGCGAAGGACGTGGCAGCCAAAGTGTTCAATCCATTGAAAGTGATTGCGCCGAAACAAGCAGAAATGGCAGCTCGTGCGTTAGTGGGAGAAGGTTCCATTACGAAAGGCTGGGAAATTAAAGCAGAGAATAATGAAGTTATGTACATTGTTCGTACGCAAGCAACAGATGAAAAGGAATATAGTGTAAAAGTAGATGCTGTCACAGGTCAAGCTCTTGAAAAAGGGGAACCTATCGACTGGGCTAAAATAAAAGCAGATCGTTTGCGCAATGATGGGGTAGGCAAACCGTTCACATTACAAGAAGAACCACAAGATGACGAGTCAGATCCTACTAAAACACTAAAATAGGTGAAGTATGACATATAACAATATTATATTCAATATTGAGGGCAATGTGGCGACCATTACCTTCAATCGTCCAGAAGTGCAAAATGGCTTTAATGTACCTATGTGCCAAGAAATTCTAGATGCTATCCAAGTGGTGGCGGACACAGATGAAGCTCGTGTATTGGTATTTAAAGCAGAGGGAAAAGTCTTTTCTGTAGGCGGTGACCTTGCAGAGATGAAGCGGGCTGTAGAAGAAGATGACACGGAGTCCCTCTTTGAAATTACGCACTTGGTGATGCAAATTTCTTTAGCTATGAAACATTTGCCGAAACCTGTGGTGATGTGCACCGATGGTGCCGTAGCAGGGGCTGCTTTCAATATGGTGCTGGCAGCGGATATGTGCGTAGCCTCTACGAATAGCCGCTTTATTCAAGCCTTCGTCAATGTGGGCTTGGCGCCTGATGCAGGTGGCATGTACTTACTAAGTCGTGCTGTCGGTATTAATCGTGCTATGCAATTGGCGATGACGGGCGAGGCAGTGACAGCAGAAAAAGGCAAAGAATATGGTTTCGTATACAAAGTATGCGAACCAGAAATTTTGGAGCGCACTACAAATCGTTTGGTGCAACGCTTGGCGAAAGGTCCAGTTAACTCTTTCCGTGCCATGAAACAAATGATGTGGGCTAGTTTCTTCACGAACTTTGAGGAATATGCGGAATTAGAAGTGAAAATCCAAAATTCCTTGGGTGAAACAGAAGACTTCCGAGAAGGTGTTCGTGCTTTTGCGGAAGGTAGACGTCCTAAATTTCAATAAGAAAACATGTTGAGGAGGCCAGGTGATGGCTTTCTCAACATTTTTATTTTATGAGAAGTCGTTTTTCTTATAGTAGAAACAAGAATGGAGAGCGGGTTGTATTTAAAAGTGGGAAGATTATTTGCTAGCAGTGATAGTGAGAGCCTGTGCTAACGGCGATGTAAGAGAAAATGGTAATAGAGATAGGCATAAAAAAAGGACCCTTCCAGAGAAGAGTCCTCATATATGTGATTAACGGTCGCCGTTAAAGATAGAGTTTTTAACGATAACATAGTCAACTTTTTTGATTGCTTGTAGTGTAGTACCACCCGCGTAGGAGATGGAAGATTGTAAATCTTGTTCCATTTCAATCAATGTATCAAAGATACTGCCTTTGGATTGGATGGTGATTTTTTTGCCTTCTACGTTTTTGCGTTCCCCTTTTTGGTGCTCAGAAGCGCTACCGAAGTATTCTTTGTATGCGACACCATCGATTGTCACTTCTTTACCTGGAGATTCGATGTGACCAGCGAATAGAGAGCCGATCATCACGAAGGAAGCGCCGAAGCGAATGGATTTAGCGATGTCACCATGGTCGCGGATACCGCCGTCAGCGATGATAGGTTTAGTAGCCGCTTTCGCACACCAGCGAACAGCAGATAATTGCCAGCCACCAGTACCGAAGCCCGTTTTTAATTTCGTAATACATACTTTACCAGGTCCGATACCTACTTTAGTAGCATCAGCGCCAGCATTTTCAAGTTCACGAACTGCCTCTGGAGTACCTACGTTACCAGCGATAACGAAGCTTTCAGGAAGTTCACGTTTAATGTGTTGAATCATGTCGATAACGCTGTTGGAATGACCGTGAGCGATGTCGATCGTAATATATTCTGGGCAAAGGTTCGCTGCTTTTAATTCGTTGACGAACTCAAATTCCTCTGGTTTGACACCGATGGAAATAGATGCAAATAAACCTGCCTCATGCATGTCTTTTACAAAGTCCAAACGTTTTTCAGGTTGGAAGCGGTGCATAATGTAGAAATAGTTTCCTGCCGCTAATTGTTTTGCTAATTTTTCATCGATGATGGTTTGCATATTAGCTGGTACAATTGGTAAACGGAATGTGCGATTTCCAAGCTTTACTGTTGTGTCACATTCGCTACGGCTAGATACGATACACTTGTTCGGTATCAATTGCACGTCTTCATAATCGAAAATGTTGGTAGTATTGATCATTATTTGTTGCCCCCTAAATAGACATAATTAGGATTAAGACATAATCCCTATCTATTATACATAAGAGAATACATCTTGGCAACAGGTGGGGGCGAACTTTCATAGACGGTAACTAGGATTTTGCAAGGGCCGAGAAAAATATGGTTTTGTGAAAATTAGTATAGATAATAATTGCTATTAAATGATACAATAAAATGGACCATACAGTTTCATGTAGTTGCATTTTCTATAGACGTGTTGCCAAAGGAGATACATATGAGTACTAGTAGCACAACAAAAACAAAAATGATTGTAGAAGGTGGATTGGTCATTGCTATGGCGCAAATCCTAAGCATGTACGTAATCTACCAAATGCCACAAGGGGGCGCTGTGAAAGCAGCTAATTTAGTGCCTCTATTGATTTACGCATATCGTTGGGGTGGCCGAGCCGGCATGTTGACGGGCGTTGCTTACGGCGTAGTGCACTTCTTATTAGGTTTTAAATTTTCTATTCATTATATGAGTATTATTTTAGATTATATCTTGGCCTATGGGGCGATCGGTTTGGCTGGTTTCTTTGGTGATTCCGGTACTGTGAAAGCCTTCTTTGGCGCCATTTATGCGATTTTAACGCGCTTTGCCATGTCGGCTATTAGTGGCGTAGTTGTATTTGGTTCCTATGCACCAGAAGGACAAAGTCCTTGGATGTATTCCTTGGCCTATAATGCGACTTATATGCTACCAGATATGATTATTAATCTAGTGGTGCTCAGCTTATTATACGTACCTGTGATGCGTGGATTGCGTAAAGTGAGTGCCGTACATAAGTAATTGGGGAGAGATTCATGATTTCTGAATTAGGGATTATTATTTTAGCAGGTGGTCTGAGCACCCGCATGGGCTCAGATAAGACGAGATTGCCTTGGGGTAGCACTACTCTCTTAGGAGAGATGCTCCGCAAGGCGGTCCTCACAGAATGTGGTGAAATTTTAGTATCCATTAACCGAGACCTAGAAGAATCGGAGTTACATATTATTGAAGAGGCCAGATCCTTTGGGCGCGATATTCAATTAGTGCCAGATACAGTGTCTATGAAAGGGCCTCTTAGCGGCTTAGAGGCGACCTTCACAGTGGGCACACGGGACGCCTATATCGTGGTGTCTGCGGACATGCCTTGGTTTGACTTTCACTGGCTGCCATCGTGGGAAGTGCATATCGACAGTTTCCTACAAGGTGAATTATTGGCCATGGTGCCCTATGTGGGATTGCAAGAGTATGAGCCACTAGCGGCAATCTACAAACGATCCGTTCTAACCCAAGTGCAAGAAGCGTTAGAGGGCGAAGATGTATCTATGCATGGTGTATTGGACAAGATTCCTTTCATGGACATGGATATGATCGAAGAGGCTGAGCTGTACCAAAATGTAAACACTCGCCTGTCTTATAAATTGGCGAAGGCAAAAGCCATCAATCGTGACCGATCCGTGCCGATTGTAACGGTCAGTGCGTGCCAATCCAAGTCGGGAAAAACGACGGTGGTAGCGGGCCTCATTCAGGCACTTTCACAGAAAGGCGTCGTAGTGGGCATGGTGAAAAGTGACGGCCATGGATTTAGTATGGACAAAGAAGGTACGGACACGTGGAAAGCGAGTCAAGCTGGCGCCAAAGCGGTGGCCATTGCAGGCCCTAATGGGTACGCTATGGTGGTCCATCAGGAACGCATGGAGCGCCAACAGCAATTGATTCGTTTAGCCAATGAAATGCCGGTGGATTTGGTCATCTTGGAAAGTCGTAGCCATGGTGTAGCGCCTATTATTGAAGTAGTTCGTGCAGACCATGAAGATACACGATTGACGCAATTGGAAGACATTGTAGCGGTGGTGACGGATATCGAGGAACCACTGGAAGGAAATACATTGTGCGAGCAATTTAGCTTTAGCGAGGAAGACATGGAACGTTTGGCGGATTGGGTATTGAAGGAGTTGTTATGATGCAAGTGTTAACAGTAGACGAAGCCATACACGCATTGCAAGAGCCCTTAGTTCGAGAGAACTATCGCCTACCAGTAGAGTCCGTGGACATTGATGGTGCCTATGGACGGGTGTTAGCAAACACGGTACAGGCCCAATTAGCCTATCCCCCATTTAGACGATCTGCTATGGATGGTATTGCTGTAGCCTTCGAAGCGGGAACCGAGGTGTATCGCATCGTAACGAGTATCGGAGCAGGAGAAACCTTTCAAGGCACTTTAGCGCCAGGGGAAGGGATTCGCATCATGACCGGTGCCATGGTACCAGATTCGGCAGATGTGGTGGTTGTGAAAGAAGTCCTCACGTGGCTATCGGATACAGAGGTAAAAGTGCCGAACAATATCCAAGTGGGCCAACACATTCTCTCGGTAGGAGAAGACATACAAGTGGGACAGGAGCTAGTTCCTGCAAATACTGTCTTAGAGGCAGCGCAAGTAGGTCTCCTTGCAGGACAGGGTGTTAGCGCGTTGTCTGTGTATCGTAAACCTCGAGTCATCGTACTGACGACGGGACGAGAAGTCACAGACCCTCATGAGACATTGCCAGTGGGGAGTATTTATAATTCGAATCGCTATTTACTGGAAGGTGCTTTGTACGCCTTAGGAGTAGAGGTGGTTTCCCTTTGTCATCTGTCGGATGCGCCAGAGGCATTAGCGGAGAATATAGCTTTACTACGTCGTACGGTGGTCTCAGAAGGGCCAGTGGATATGATCATTAGCACGGGTGGCGTATCTGTAGGTGATTTTGATACGATGCCAGCTTTGTACGAAGCATTGGGCGCTACTACCTTGTATCGTCGTTTACAAATGCGCCCTGGAGCGGCCTCTTTTGGGGGAGTGATTGTGAATGGAGCGAAACGGACTTGGTGCATGGGCTTGTCGGGGAATCCAACGGCAGCGATGAACCAATTTTATTTACTGGTAGCCCCTCTATTGCGTGCCCTTGGAGGGCATGGGGATGGTCATGGTTGGATGACCTGTCACATGGGGGAAGAAATCGATAAAAAACATCCTTTAGATCGATACATACAAGGACGGATTGCCTATGAAGATGGAAAATGTTGGTTTTATCCAAACTTAGGTATGACTTCGGGAGGCATATTGAGCTTGGCAACAGCAAATGGTCTTGTTAAAATCAATAAGAACAGTGACCCTCTTACACGAGGTGCACTTGTAAAAGTCCTACCTTTTTCAATATGATTAAGAATAAACTAGCAAAAATATGAATAATTACCCTTATTTTATAAGAGCTAATCTTGTGTAAATCGAAAAGATTTGCTATAATGATTCTATAGAATTTTATAAGTGAGGTCTACAAAGAGACACACCGTACTTGTACCCTGTGCCTCTTTTTGTATACCTTGCAAAGGGTAGTGTTATGAAAAAGGAGATTCTATGGCTGTATTAAAAAGACTAGGCTTATCTGGTTGGATTGTCATTGGTCTACTAGCGGGCGTACTAGTGGGCACAGTAGCACCAGATTTTGCAAAACAGTTAAAACCATTGGGCGACGTATTTATTCGTATGATTAAGATGATCGTTGTACCATTAATTTTTAGTTCCCTTGTAATGGGTATCGCTGGTACTGGTGACTTTAAAAAATTAGGTCGCCTAGGTGGTAAAGCGATTTTATGGTTTGAAATTGCCACAACGATTGCTCTATTTGTTGGTTTATTCGTGGTTAACGTATTTGAGCCAGGTGTAGGGGTCAACTTAACTGCTACTGACAATGCAGTAGATATTGCCAATAAAGCAGCGGCAAAAGGTGAGATGGATCACATCCAAATGTTGGTCAACATCATTCCTACGAACATCGTAGATGCTATGGCCCGTGGTGATATGTTACAAATTATCTTCTTTAGCTGTATGTTTGCCATTGCAGCAGCAAGTATTGGTAAAGAAGGGAAACAAATCGTTGAACTTTCCAAAGACTTGGCGCACATCATGTTTAAAGTAACGCACTATGTCATGTATGTGTCCCCTATCGGTATCTTTGGTGCCATTGCGTACACAGTGGGTAACTTTGGCTTAGGTATGTTAGTGCCATTGATGAAACTTGTGTTCACATTATACGGTGGTTTGGCATTCTTCTTGGTACTCATCATTGCCATCGGTTCTTTCTTTACAAAGGTAAACTTGTTTAAACTTGGTAAAGTGCTGAAAGAGCCAATCGTGTTGGCATTCTCTACTGCGGCGTCCGAAGCGGCATTGCCAATTGCTATGGAGAAGTTGAAAAAAGTTGGTATTCCTAACCAAGTTGTTAGTTTCGTATTGCCTCTTGGATATACGTTCAACTTAGACGGATCAACATTGTATTCTTCCTTAGCAGTTGTATTTATCTCTCAAGTATATGGTGTGCCATTCCCATTGGAACAACAATTGTTGATGGTCTTAACATTGATGTTGTCCACGAAGGGGATTGCGGCCGTACCAGGGGCATCCTTGATCGTTATCGCCGGCACAGCAGCAGCCTTTGGCTTGCCTGTAGAAGGTTTGGCGTTAATCCTTGGGGTAGACCGTATCCTAGATATGGCTCGTACCGTATGTAACTTATCTGGTAACTGCTTAGCAGCAGCTATCGTAGGTCGTTGGGAAAATGAAATCTCTGCAGAACGCTTAACAGAGTTAATTGAAAACCCATTGACTGACGAAGAAGTAGATGCGATGGAGCAAGCTAGCTTTGAACACGTAGGGGAACAACAGGCATAAGGCCTATAGATATTTAGGCTCTTTGTCAAATGTGGGGGCTACCCATAAAAAAACTCAGCACTAGCTATTTAACTAGCTAGTGCTGTTTTTTCTTACATAGAAGCTAAACGACTGTTTAGATGACCAGTATCTGAACAGTCTTATTTGTGTTGAAAGTGTGAGTATTACGGTCATGTTCTAAACTAAGGATGGTATGATGAGACAACCTAAGGCTAGAGGGGCCATGCTGGATGATAGGATAGAAATAAAAAAAGGCTGTTACAAAATGCTCGTATGACATCTTGTGACAGCCCCTTGTAATTGTAGTTCTTTAGGCCATCTGTAGGGAAGAGTAGAGGAGAAGACCTAAAGAGACAGCTGAAGGATGTATATGTATGTGCGACTACTATAGAGGTAGCATTGGTAGAGGTAGTTGTAGTCGCATGCATATTTAACAGGCCCTATAAAGGAGTTGAGGAGTTTGTCATATGCGTACATCACTTCAAAAGAAAGAGTTTTTAAAAGTTTTGCTACTCTTTAGGTGTAGTATAAACTAGGAACGTCCAAGGAATGTCAAATATAACAAACTTTTATTGTATCAATGGATAAGATTTGCTATAATTCATTCTATAGAATTTTAGAGTAGGTTCTGAAAGAGACATTCTGTACTTGTACACCATCGCCTCTTTTTATATGACCTGAGTAAGTGTTGGTATGTAAAAAGGAGATTCTATGACATGGTAAAGAAAATTGGTTTATCAGGTTGGATTGGCATCGGCCTCTTGGCAGGTGTCATCGTAGGTGCTATAGCACCGGATTTTGCGAAACAGTTGAAACCATTAGGTGACGTGTTTATTCGCATGATCAAAATGATCGTTGTGCCCTTGATTTTCAGCTCTCTCATCATGGGGATTGCAGGCACTGGAGATTTTAAAAAATTAGGTCGTTTAGGCGGGAAAGCAATTTTATGGTTTGAAATAGCTACGACACTGGCATTATTTATCGCTCTCTTTGCTGTTAACATTGCGGAACCAGGGGTAGGCGTCAACTTGGCAGCCACAAGTGGTGCCACAGATATTGTTAACAAAGCGGCATCAAAACAAATGGACCATGTACAAATGTTGGTCAACATCATTCCTACGAATATCATAGATGCTATGGCTCGTGGGGATATGTTACAAATTATCTTTTTTAGTTGCTTATTTGCCATTGCCGCAGCGAGCATGGGGAAAGAGGGTAAACAAATCGTCGATTTATCGAAGAGCATTACCCATATCATGTTCCAAGTGACACACTATGTGATGTATATTTCACCGATCGGGATTTTTGGTGCCATTGCCTACACAGTAGGGGCCTTCGGCTTAGAAATGCTCATTCCGTTATTGAAATTAGTCCTTACTTTATATGCCGCTTTGATTGTATTCTTAGCACTTATTCTTGGCATTGCCTCTGCTTTGACAAAGGTGAACTTATTTAAATTATTCTTTGCTTTGAAAGAACCAACTATCTTGGCTTTCACCACAGCAGCCTCTGAGGCAGCGTTACCAATTGCCATGGAAAAGTTGAAAAAAGTAGGGATTCCAAACCATATCGTAAGTTTCGTATTGCCATTAGGCTATACATTTAACTTAGATGGATCTACGTTGTACTCTGCGTTGACAGTAGTCTTCATTGCGCAAGTATACGGTGTACCATTCCCATTAGAACAACAAATCTTGATGATGATTACCTTGATGTTGTCCACCAAAGGGATTGCTGGCGTACCGGGCGGGTCTTTAATCGTCGTAGCGGCTACAAGTGCTGCCTTTGGTCTTCCAGTAGAAGGGTTGGCTCTTATTTTAGGGGTTGACCGTGTATTGGATATGGGCCGTACCGTATGTAACTTGTTAGGTAACTGTATTGCAGCCGCTCTAGTAGGCCGTTGGGAAAAGGAAATCTCCGCAGAAGACTTAACGCGATTGATCGAGAACCCATTGACGGATGAAGAAGTAGCCGCTATGGAACAAAAACACCTAGAAGCTATGGAGAAAGCCCACGCATAATATGTAATGAATCACATGTATAGCATATAGCGGATGCCACAGGCTCACGCAATATGTAATGCATCGAATGCATATATATAACGGATGCTACACGCATCCTACATAATGTTAGATAAAACACCCTATGAAATCTCTATGAGATAGGATAGGGTGTTTTTTATTTGCATGGGATTCTACAAAGGCCCGCTCACAGCACTTTTGGATAGAATCGACTGTTTCTATGACTGGTTATAGGAAATGAAAGTACTTTCAGTGCAATTATTAATAGACGAAATATAGGAAATCGTTGTATCATATTTCTAATAGACATTTTCTTTACTACAGTACTAGTAAAAAGGAATGGAAGTCCTGGTGCGGTGTGGAAAGAAATGCTAAACCAATGAAATGCTTCATGTGAGTACATGCTAATGGATAGGGAGGGTTACTATGTTAAGTGATATTGAAATTGCCCAACAGGCAGAGATGAAACCGATTGTGGAGATTGCGAAACAATGCAATCTAACAGAAGATGAATTAGAATTATATGGAAAATATAAAGCGAAAGTGTCTTTTGATGCGATGGATCGCCTACAGGACAAGCCAGATGGAAAGCTGGTGTTGGTGACTGCGATTACTCCAACTCCAGCTGGGGAAGGTAAGTCCACCACTACCATCGGGTTGACACAAGCCTTACAGCAAATCGGAGTGAATAGTATTGCTGTACTCCGTGAGCCATCCTTGGGACCTGTATTCGGCGTGAAAGGTGGCGCTGCTGGCGGTGGTTATGCCCAAGTGGTGCCGATGGAAGATATCAACCTTCACTTTACGGGAGATATGCATGCCATTACAGCGGCAAATAACTTGCTGGCGGCTATGATTGACAATCATATTTTCCAAGGCAATGCATTACAAATCGATGTGCGTCGCATCAGCTGGAAACGTGTGCTAGACATGAATGACCGTGCCTTGCGCAACGTGGTCCTTGGTATCGGTGGTCCTATGAGTGGCGTGCCACGGGAAGATCATTTCATGATTACCGTTGCCTCTGAAATTATGGCTATCTTGTGCTTAGCTCGTGATTTGGAAGATTTGAAAGAACGGTTCGGCCACATCGTGATCGGTACGAACTTATCTGGAGAGCCTGTATTTGTGCATCAATTAGGATGCGAAGGGGCGATGGCATTGTTGATGAAAGACGCCATCAAACCGAACTTAGTGCAAACGTTAGAACATACACCTGTGTTAATCCATGGGGGTCCATTTGCCAATATCGCACATGGTTGCAACTCCATTATTGCCACGAAACTAGGCTTGAAGCTAGGAGATGTAGTGATTACAGAAGCAGGCTTTGGCGCCGATTTAGGGGCGGAAAAATTCCTTCACATCAAATGTCATTATGGGAACATCTTCCCTGATGCGGTGGTTATCGTAGCGACTATCCGCGCCTTAAAAATGCACGGCGGTGTACCAAAATCTGAACTGACGAAAGAACATGTGAAAGCCGTAGAACAAGGCTTTGTAAACTTAGGTAAACAAATTGCTAATATGCGTGCCTTTGGTTTACCAGTGTTGGTGAGCATCAATAAATTTGCTACAGATACGCCAGCGGAAATCGATGCTTTATTACAACTTTGCGACCACTATGGCGTAGATGTGAGCCTTAACGAATGTTGGGAAAAAGGCGGTGCCGGAGGTATCGATATGGCACGACAAGTAATGGGCATGCTAGAGGGTACAGATATTCAGCCAACAGCTCTATACGATGTGAAAGACAGTATCCCTAATAAATTAACTGCCATTGTGAAAGAAATTTATGGTGGCAAGGGCGTGGAATTTACTAGCGCTGCGAGGAAACAAATTGCTCAATTAGAAGAATGGGGCTTAGCAGAGTTGCCAGTATGTGTGGCGAAAACACAATATTCCTTGAGCGATAATCCAGAATTGTTAGGGGCACCAACGGACTTCACAATTACTGTACAAGATGTGCGCATCGCTAATGGAGCTGGATTTATTGTGTGTCAAACAAGCAATATCATGGTCATGCCGGGACTACCAAAACAACCGGCTGCATTGGCTATGGATGTGACTAGCGACGGTACGATTCAAGGATTATTTTAGGAGGCATTATGAAAGTACATCCTGTATCTGTGGAAGAGTTTATTCGTGAACTTGGTTCTAGCGCGCCAGCCCCAGGAGGTGGTAGTGTAGCGGCCATGAATGGCGCTATGGCGGCTGCCTTAGTAGAAATGGTGGCGAATTTGACTATTGGCAATGGTAAGTATGAAACGGTTCATGAAGAAATGAAAGACATCCAAAAGCAAATGAACTCTTGGAAAATCCAGTTTGTGGAGTTTATCGAAAAAGATAGCTTTGCGTTCATGGAATTAATGCGAGCTTTCAAAATGCCGAAAGAAACAGACGAAGAAAAAGAACTTCGCAAAGCAGAAATCCAACGCACTACGAAAGAGGCTGCTAGGGTACCCTTTGAAATTGGTAAACTAGCCTACAATTTGTTGCCGTATGCGGAAACTGTCATCGTGAAAGGCAATACCAATGCTGTTACCGATGGCATGATTGCTGTGATCAATGCGAGAGCGGCTGTAAAAAGCGCTTTTTTAAATGTGAAAATTAACCTCGGATCGATTAAAGATGAGGTGTTTGTAACACAATTGGCGGATGCCATGGACGATATGGAGTCCACCTTAGATGCAGAGGAACAACGAGTATTAGGCCTAGCTAAGCTATAAGACCTTTGATGATAGAATGAAGGTAATCATATGGGGATAGAAATTCATTTATTAGGAACACCACGCATACAAGTAGATGGGAAGGATGTATTTTTTACGTATGGGAAAGTACAGGCCTTAATTTACTACATGGTGGTGAAAGGCGTAGCCCTTCGAGATGAAATCAGCGGCTTGTTGTGGCCGGAAAAATCGGAAGTGAGCGCTAGAAAAAATTTGAGAAATGCCATTTATGAGGCGAAAAAATTGTTGGGCAATGATGTCTTTGTTTCGCCTAGAAATGCTGTGCTACAGTGGAATCCGACGGCCCATATCTATGTGGATGTGCATCAGTTTCAACGCAATCCACAGCAATATATGGACGTATACAAAGGGGAATTCTTGCAGGGCTTTTATGTGAAAGATGCAGAAGCCTACGAAGAATGGTATTTGGGGGAGCGAAGTCGTCTGAAATCCCTCTACATGAACGCTGTCTATGAATTGGTGGATGCGGGCATTGCAGATAAAAATATGGCTTGTGTAGAGCGCTACATTCCCGTTTTATTGTCCTATGATCCGTACAATGAGGAACGATTTAGCGCCATTCTGGAACTGATGATGAGCCAAGGTTTTACCACGCTGGGAAAACAGCTGTACCATCAACTGAAATGCATCTATACGGACGATTTAGAAGAAAGTGTGCCGGATTGTCTGCGAGAAGCTATGCATTTGCCTAACACGCCGAAACAAGAGGCCGTAGATTTTGTGGAGCATTCCCTACTAAAAGGTCGTGACAAAGAGGCAGGAGAGGTGCAAAAGTATTTGCATTACTTTGAGGATACTCCAAAAGCGTTGCGTATTGTAGGTGATGCGGGAAGTGGAAAAACGAGTCTTGTGAATTACATCAAGGACAAGGTACACCCTATGCGCTGCATCTTGGAAAGCCAATGTTATGAAGAAGAACAGGGATTGCTCTTGCATGCTTGGATTCCCGTGATTCGGAAGGTCTTAGAAGAAATTGAATTACAGAACCTAGAGGGGATAGAACTGCGTCGTATCTATGAAATTTTTCCACAATTGGACCGCCGTATGGCGCGGGATTTAGGCTTTTTAGAAGTGAAAGAAGCCTTGCCCTTCGATGTGGTATACCAAGCTGTATTGACACTATTGTTACAAGTGTCAGAAAAGATACCGTTGACCCTCATTTTTGAAGATGTCCAATGGATGGATTCCTTGAGTTTCTCTTTACTGAGTTTGTTGTTGTTGCATCATAGCTCAGGGCGGTTGATGATGATTGTTACCGATGTGGAGAGCATACAATCTATGCCACTTCGCACCTTGCAGAGCTTGGAAAAGCAAAAGGCATTAACATGTATCGCCTTGTTGCCTCTTTCAGAGGAAGCCATGAAGACTTGGATTCTACAACGAGAACCAACCTTGCAAGATTCCGAGGTGGTGAAACAATTAATAGAAGTAAGCCGAGGTAATTTGCTAGTCTTAACAGAGAGTCTGCAATTGTGGAAAGAATACGGCTCGATCTATGGTCTCACAAAAGACATGGAGCTTTTGTACAGCAAAAAGTGTGATACCTTATCGGAACAAGAACGAAAATTGGTGGACTTTATCAGTCTATCCTACAACGAAGCACCGTTGGGCATTCTGGAACAATACATGGGGCTCGACAAGTTGCGTTTGCTAGCCTTGTTAGAAGGACTAGAGGGAAAAGGCTTTATTGATTACCGTACCCAAAGTGGAGAAGTACAGTATTTCTTGCGACAATATAAATGTAAAGAATATTTGCGGGAACAAATCGCTGTGGATCGACGTCAAATTTTGCACGCCTATTTAGGCGAGGCTTGGGAAAAACGGTTGACCCACTCCAAGGAAGATATGATTCGCTACAAACAATTGGAATTTCACTTCCGTGAGGCGGGGCAATACCAAAAGGCTGTGATGTACAAATTAAAAGCATTTATGCATTATTTGAACTTTAACAAAGATGCCTCTCCAGAACTAGGTGTGGGGGAATTGTCATCGGTCTATGCTGGGTATTTCACGGGAGAAGCGACGGGCAAAGCCTTGCAAGAGATTGAGGACGATTTGGCTTATGTGTACAAATTGTACGGGGAAACGCCAGAGGTGCGAGCCTTGGAATTACCTTATTTATATGGGGCTGGTAAATACCATATGAGCGTAGGCGATCACGAGCGTGGTGTGCGATACTTTCAAGAATTATTAGATGAAAGTACCGTTCAAGATGCATCCAACTATCAATTAAAGGCCTATAAAGAGCTCATTTACTACCATTTGCAAATGCGCCATATCTTAGAAATTCATCAGTACACCACGAAGGCGTTGGCATTGGCAGAGCAGTACCATTTCAAAAAGGAAATTGGCATTATATTACGTCTGAAAGCGCTAGCGTTTATTATGGAAGGGGAACCAACACAGGCGATTCCACTCTTGGAAGAGTCCATTCGATTGTTCTCGGTGACGCAAACGGTGGCACGTCGGTATGCCATCAATATTGCGGCGGCTTACAATTATTTAGGAGATATTGCAAGAAGCCGCATGAATTTAGAGAGGGCCCTCGCTATGTATAAAAAAGCCCTCCATTATTGCGACAAGGGAGAACTATACAGTTCTTGGATCGTCTTTGCTACCAATGCGGGCATGACTGCCTTTGCTTTGCAACGGTATGAGTTAGCGTCAGAGTACTTTCACAAGTCCTATGAATTGTGTTTACAATATACGATCAGTCGAAGACGACCTACCATTGAAGCCTATCTGGCTATACTAGCGCAACAACAAAAACAGACGGCGGAAGCCCTCGGGTATTTGGAATCGGCGCGCACTCATGCGATGGCAACCACGCACAACCAAGAGGTGGGGCGTTTGCATTGGGTGATTGCGTTCCTAAAAGCGACGTATTCCAATGAGGACATAGAGAGAGCGTTTCCAGAAAGTCTGGACACGTATGGTACAATAGCATTGCAACAATTAAAGGGCTATGGAGATGTATGGGAGCGAACGTACCTTGAGCAGTTGCTCCAAGCCTAGTAAGTACAAAAAGAAGGAGATCCTAGATGGATATTATAATGAATCCTATCGTCTTATCGGTGATTGCTATGTCAATCCTGTGTTTGCTGCGATTCAATGTGTTATTATCGGTTATCGTAGCATCCCTAGTGGCGGGCCTAGCCGGAGGGATGACGGTGACCACCACTATCGAATCCTTGATCGGTGGTATGGGTGGTAACTCGGAAACAGCTTTCAGCTATATTTTATTGGGGGCTTTGGCCATTGTCATAGGTCGCTCAGGACTTGCTACGGTGGTGACGAAGAAGATTACCAACATTGTGGGCACAAAGAAAGTGGCATTTACCTTGCTCATCGCCTTTGTATCTTGTTTTTCGCAGAATTTAATTCCTGTGCACATTGCCTTCATTCCGATCTTGATTCCCCCTTTGTTGGTGGTTATGAATCGCATGAAATTGGATCGTCGGGCCGTGGCTTGTGCCTTAACATTTGGTCTGAAAGCGCCCTATGTGTCGCTACCAGTTGGATTCGGTTTGTTGTTTATGACGATTATAAAAGACCAAATGGTAGCTAACGGAGTGAATGTGTCTATCTCGGACATTGCTTCCGTTATGTGGATCGGTGGGGTATCCATGATTGTGGGATTACTCCTTGCCATTGCTTACTATAGTCGAAACCGTGAGTATGAAGATATTGCGGTGGTGCAAGACGAATCTACGGAACATACAACACGAATGACGGCAGATTGTTGGAAAGGATTAGCAGGGGCAGCGGTGGCATTTGTGGCGCAGCTCTACTTTAAATCCTTGCCGATTGGTGCTTTGGCTGGATTAGCTGTATTCTTTGCAACGGGCCTTATCAAATGGTCCAAAATGGATGAAGATGTGGACGGCGGTATTCGCATGATGGGAACCATAGCTTTTGTGATGCTAATTGCCGCAGGCTATGCGAATGTACTGCGTGAAACGAACTCTGTGGAACAGTTAGTAAATGCTACGGTGTCTATTATTGATTCTAAATTAATAGGGGCTATCGTAATGCTTGTCGTAGGATTACTGATTACCATGGGTATTGGTACATCCTTTGGTACCATTCCAGTAATCGCATCCATTTACATTCCTATGGGATTGCACTTAGGATTCTCGGTGCCTGCTATCATCTTATTGATCGGTATCGCCGCTGCCTTAGGTGATGCGGGATCCCCTGCATCAGACTCTACATTAGGTCCGACATCGGGACTCAATGCAGACGGACAACATAATCATATATGGGATACCTGTGTGCCCACATTTATATTCTATGACATTACCTTGCTTGTGGGTGGTGTCGTAGGGGCACTGGTGTTATAAGGGAAAAGGACTGCCCCAACATGTAGAAATACATGTTGGGGCAGTCCTTTATCGTGTAGAATTTATATAAGAATGATTGTGTTTCTATTACAGACTGACTGGAGTACAGGGTAGGGCGATGTACATAATTATTAGTTAAATAAAGCCATCATGATAGATCCGAGTACGATGAGTAAAATAATCAATAGAAGTAAGGGCATAGAAAAATATCCAATAGCTTTGAATAAATAAAATAAGGCTTCGATGAAAGAAGTAAGGGCAAATAGGAAAAGTTTGAACATGGGGATACTCCGTGAACTGTGTGCATTTTTCATGTAATCAAGTTTGGAAAAAATAAAGTGGGGTCAAGCTGGGGTCAAAATGGGGTCAACTTAAAAAAGTTACATCAATCGATTTTGATGTTGTAAAACAAAAGAACCGCACTGTTGTGCGGTTCTAAACATGGTGGAACACCAGGGGTTCGAACCCTGGACCCTCTGATTAAGAGTCAGATGCTCTGCCAGCTGAGCTAGTGTTCCATAAAATCTGTGAAGCTATGGTTTCATTATAGACCTATCATTCAAATTTGTAAACGAAAAATTTATAATTCACATAGGTAACTACTTGCTATTTAAGATGTTCTATGTAATAATAGAGGAGTCAGGAATTGCCTGGCTTTTTTAGATTGCATTTGACATAGGCTCCCACATGTGGTAGTCTATATTAGTATGTTTATGATGTAATAGCCGTCTAGGCACATAAAGAGAGGTGTAAACTGATGCGTAACGCAGTAACTATGGCTTGTACTGAATGCAAGCAACGTAACTATCAGACAAACAAAAACAAAAAAAACAACCCAGATCGTATTGAAATGAACAAATTCTGCAAATTCTGTGGTAAACACACGTTACACCGTGAAACAAAATAATTATTAATTATTTGTTAACGTGAGGATGTGATATCATGGCAGTATCCAATTCAAAAGCTCAAACACAACAAAACAACAACGGCAAATTCGTCCGTGAAGTTCGTTCTGAGCTGAAGAAAGTAGTCTGGCCTACACGTAAAGAACTTGTGAATTATACAATTGCTGTATTTGTAGCGGTATTATTAATTTCTGCTATTATCGGTGTTGTTGACGCAGTGTTCGCAGAACTTTTCAAATTATTGAAAAGTGCTGTAAGGTAGGAGGCCTTTTAGATGGGAACAGATAAAAAGTGGTATGTATTACATACTTATTCAGGCTACGAAAATAAAGTAAAAACCACTTTGGAGTTGAAAGTTCAAGCTATGGGAATGGAAGATGTGATTTCTCGCATTTTGATTCCGATGGAAGATGAAATCGACGAAAAAGATGGTGTAAAAAAAGTAGTAAAACGCAAAGTCTTCCCAGGCTATGTGCTAGTTGAAATGGAAGTGAACGATGAATCGTGGTACGTGGTGCGTAATACACCAGGCGTAACAGGTTTTGTAGGTTCTGCCACTAAACCGGTACCACTATCTGATTCTGAAGTAGCCTACATCTTAAAGTCCCAAGGACTTGATCAAGAACCAACACGGAATCTTGATGTTGAAGTAGGAGAAACTGTTCGAATTATATCCGGTGCCTTTGAAGACAGAACAGGCGTTATTACTGAAATTAATCACGAACATTCTAAACTACGTTTAAACGTAGAAATGTTTAATCGTGAAACCCCAGTAGAGGTAGAATATTCTCAAGTTGAGAAAATTCTTTAATATATACTATAACTCTAAACTTTTAGGCGGCCGGGAGGTTGCCAGTGGGAGGGGCAATTTCGCTCCGTTACCACCACATTTTGACGCAAGGAGGTGTAATCACCATGGCTAAAAAAGTTAGTAAAGTTGTGAAATTACAGTGCGAGGCTGGTAAAGCGAGTCCAGCGCCACCGATTGGTCCAGCTTTGGGTCAAGCAGGTGTTAACATCATGGGCTTCGTTAAAGAATTTAACGAAAGAACAGCTCAACAAGCTGGTCTTATCATCCCAGTTGTTATTACTGTATACGAAGATAGAAGCTTCACTTTCATCACAAAAACTCCACCAGCTGCAGTTTTGTTGAAAAAAGCAGCAGGTATCCCAAAAGGATCTGGAGTACCTAACCGTGATAAAGTAGCTAAAGTTGGTCGCGATAAAGTTCGTGAAATCGCTGAACTTAAAATGCCTGACCTAAATGCTAACACTGTAGAGCAAGCTATGCGTATGGTAGAAGGTACTGCACGCAGCATGGGCATTGAAATCGTTGATTAATTAGCGTACGGTATGTGACTCACATATCGGTGGGAGGGACATCCCGTTACACCACATAAGGAGGAATAAAAATGGCAAAAGTAGGTAAGAAATATGCTGAAGCAGTAAAACTTATCGAAGCAGATAAATTCTACGAACCAGTAGAAGGTATTGAATTAGTTAAGAAAACTGCCACTGCAAAATTCGACGAAACAATCGAAATCGCTTTCAATTTGAACGTCGATCCTAAATACGCTGATCAACAAGTTCGTGGTGCCGTTGTATTACCACATGGTACAGGTAAAACTCAACGCGTACTCGTATTTGCGAAAGGCGACAAAATTAAAGAAGCTGAGGATGCTGGCGCAGATATCGTTGGTTCCGAAGAATTAGTAGCAAAAGTACAAGGTGGTTTCAGCGACTTCGACGTTGTTGTAGCTACTCCTGACATGATGGGCCAAGTTGGTCGTTTAGGTAAAATTTTAGGTCCTAAAGGCTTAATGCCAAACCCTAAAGTTGGTACTGTAACACCTGACGTAGCTCGTGCTGTTAGCGAAATTAAAGCAGGTAAAATCGAATACCGTACAGACAAAGCTGGTATCATTGCTTGTCCTATCGGTAAAGCATCTTTCGATGATGCGAAATTACTTGACAATTTCCGTACAATCGTTGATACTATTGTTAAAGCTAAACCTGCAGCAGCTAAAGGTCAATACATTAAAACTGTGACACTTAGCTCCACTATGGGTCCTGGCGTTCCTATGAACGTGTTTAAATTAACAAGCACTAACAAGGAACAATAATTATATATGTTCTCTTAGCTGTAGACGGCTGGCATCATCTGATTTAATGAGGAAACTCGCCCGCTGAGGCTGAATCCAATCTATTATGGAATGGTTCTCGACCTCAACGTCTTCGTTGAGGTCGTTTTTACGCTAAGATAGTACATAGAAAATCACCAAAAATCTACAAGGAGGTATTCTAATGGCTGTCACTCAACAAAAACAAGCAGTTGTAGCTCAAATGAAAGAAACTCTTTCTGAAGCGAAAGGTGCTGTATTAGTTGGTTATAGCGGTTTGACTGTTGCTCAAGTAACAGATCTTCGTCGTAAATTCTTGGCTGAAGGTGTGGAATACAAAGTAATTAAAAATACTTTGACTCGCATCGCTGCTAACGAATTAGGTTACGAAGCTTTCTCTGAGCATTTAGAAGGTCCTACTGCATTAGCAACTTCTAGCACAGACGCTGTAGCTCCAGCTCGTATTCTTGAAAACTTCATTAAAGACACAAAAACTGAAGCTTTAACTGTTAAAGCAGGTATTGTGGAAGGTGAAGTTCTTGACGCTGCAAAAGTACAAGAAATTGCAAACTTGCCGAACCGCGAAGGTATGCTTTCCATGCTTCTTTCCGTGCTTCAAGCACCAGTTCGCAATGTAGCGTACGCAGTAAAAGCTGTTGCGGAAGCAAAAGACGAAACTGTTGCATAATAGCAACACAATTAACTAAGATAACATATATCAAAAATGGAGGATATCAATCATGGCATTGAACATCGAAAACATCGTTGCTGAATTAGAAACTGCAACTATTTTAGAACTTAACGATCTTGTAAAAGCAATCGAAGACAAATTCGGCGTAACTGCTGCTGCTCCTGTAGCTGTAGCTGCTGCTGGTGCTGCTGCTGGTGGCGCTGAAGCTAAATCCGAATTCGACGTAATTCTTAAAGATGCTGGCGCTTCCAAAATCAACGTAATCAAAGTTGTACGTGAAGCTACTGGTTTAGGCTTAAAAGAAGCTAAAGCTATCGTTGACGGCGCTCCTGCTGCTGTTAAAGAAGGCGTAGCTGCTGCTGACGCTGAAGCTTTAAAAGCTAAATTAGAAGAAGCTGGCGCTACAGTTGAATTGAAATAATTGATTCGCTAGTCAAAAACCCCTTGAACATTCGTGTTCGAGGGGTTTTTATGCTATAATACACTTGTTAGATATAATTTCAAGTTGTAGAAAATTATAGGGAGGCAACTATATGATTATATTATTAAATATAGTGTGGTTCATTGTTGCTTTCATATTTAAAGGATTTGTGCTAGATCCTTTTTATCAAGGAGGAACATATCAAGTTAATGATTTTTCTGAATACTTGGCCATAGAGACAATTGAATGCGTATTGCTGCTTCTTCCGGCCAATATTGCTCATAGAAAAGGTAGATCGTTTAGTTTATTTGCTATTTATGGAATATTGCTATGGGTAGCTGCTATTATGCATTCTATTATGATGTCTTCTAATAAAGTTAAAGCAGATCCAAAAAATTATAAAGCTTGCCCGTACTGTGGTGAAGCTGTACTTAAAGTAGCAAAAAAATGTAAACATTGCCATGAGATGCTTGAGCCTGAAGTACAAGAGGCAAATTTAAAAGGGTAAGTTGATTTAGATGACGTTAAGAGAATATTAAATAGTAAATAGTATTAAAATGACGGGTATTGTGCCCGTCATTTTATATTAAATACTTTCGATATATGATATAATGAATAAATAAAGTTTAGATATAAATAGAATAGAGGAAATTATGAAACTAATATTATCCCCTAGTAAAACAAAAGATATAAAAGGTACACCTAGTGCACCGCAGTTTGCACCATCTATGACGGAGCAAATTGTACAGCACATGCAAAGCTTATCTAAGGAAACAATTGGTAAAGCCTTGAAAATAAAGGATGCTGTGCTAGAGACAGTGTACGCATTTTTCCAAGATTATGATAAGGAAGTAGAAGGGATGGCAGCGCTCAGCTATGATGGGTTGTCATTTAAAAATTTTGACTATGATGGACTTTCAGAGGAAGGAAAAACATTCGCCAATACCCATGTATGGATAGGATCTGCCTTGTATGGTTTAGTAGCTCCTAATAGTGGTATCAAAAGGTATCGGCTAGATTTAATTGATCCTGTGTTGAAAGCAGAAAAAACGAACCTCTATGCATGGTGGCAACCCTTGATTGATGCTGCTGTGGCTGAGGAAGATTGGATTCTAAATTTGGCATCTAAGGAATATTCTAAATGGATCAACCATCCGAAGATGGTGACTATCGAGTTTTTAGAGCATCGCAACGGTGTGTGGAAGCAACTGAGTACATCGTCAAAACAGATGCGTGGTTCACTGGCGCATTATATCTGTGAACATCAAGTGATGGAACTTTCACAGTTACCAAAGGAATTAAAAGGGTTTGTATTGGATCCATTGCTTACAGCTATAGATGGGTCAATTACCATTGCCTATCGTAAGGAATTATAAGTATTGCATGTGTTTTAATAGAGGAATTATGACAGTAGATAGTATTTTACAAAAAGACCTTGTCGGCGACGAGTGGTTAACGGAAGAGGAGTTGCGATTCCTCATGACCATTACTGATGAGGCTGAACTACAAAAGATATATAAAAAAGCCTACGAGGTAAAGGCAAAGTATGTGGATAAGGTAGCCTATTACCGTGGGCTCATTGAGTTTTCCAATCGTTGTATTAAAAATTGTTTATATTGTGGTATTCGCCATGAAAACAGTAAAACGGAGCGCTTTGATATGTCCCGTGATGATGTATTGAAGATGGCACAATGGGCCTATGACCATGAATACGGGTCTTTGACGTTGCAGTCTGGTGAGCGCACAGATGATGCCTTTGTAGAGTATGTGGTGGATTTAATTCGAGATATTAAAAAGTTAAGCAACAATGAGTTAGGTATCACTATGTGTATAGGGGAGCAATCGGAAGATGCGTATCGCCGTATGCGTGAGGCTGGTGCAGACCGCTACCTTCTTCGTATTGAAACGACGAACAAAGACTTATTTGAGATAATCCATCCTAAGGATGATTTGCACTCCTTCGAGACTCGTGTGGATTGCTTACAATCGTTGCGCAAGGTAGGGTTCCAAGTGGGCACTGGTGTTATGATTGGCTTGCCAGGGCAAACCTTAGACGACTTGGTGAATGATATCTTATTCTATCGTGATATGGATATTGATATGATCGGTATGGGTCCTTATGTGGTGCATCATGACACACCATTAGGGCAACGAGCTCTAGAGCTTGGTATTGACTCACAAGAGGGCAAGTTGGAACGAGTGCAGTTAGGCTTAAAAATGATTGCCTTAACTCGGCTCTTTTTGAAAGATGTCAATATTGCCGCTACTACAGCTTTACAAGCATTAGACAAATTGGGCCGTGAAAAAGGTTTGGCAGCGGGAGCAAATATTCTTATGCCGATTATTACAGTACCAGAGCATCGTGCGAAATATTTGCTGTACGATAACAAGCCTTGTGTAGATGACAATGCGGACCAATGTAAAGAATGTTTAACTCGTCGAGTGATGTCTATTGGTGACCGTGTAGGCTGGAAAGAGCAAGGCAATTCGCAACATTACAAAAAACGGATTCTATAATTGTATGTGAGGTGACTGATGAATTTATTAAATGAAATACTGCGACATAATCGAGAATTTTTGGATCATACCAACCAAGAACATGGGGATGAAGTGCCAACAGTGAGCAAGGTGCCAACCCGTGAAATTGCAATTTTGACCTGTATGGATACAAGATTGGTAAACTTTATGGAGCAAGCCCTCGGCATTGAACGAGGCCATGCGAAGGTGATTAAATCGGCGGGCAACTCTATTTCCGGTATGTTCGATAGCGTGGTGCGTAGCCTGCTGGTGTGTATTTATGAGCTAGGAGTGTCAGAAATTTTCGTTATTGGCCACTACGAATGTGGTATGGCGAAGACCACTTCTGAAAGTTTAACTAAGGCTATGCTATCTCGTGGTGTAGCACCAGAAGCGATTCAAATGGTGCACCATGAATTAGAGCATTGGGCAGATGGGTTTTCGCATCCAGTGGACAATGTACAGGAAACAGTGAGCATGCTTCGCATGAACCCATTGATTCCAAAAGATGTGGCAGTCCATGGTCTCATGATGCATCCAAACACTGGAGAAGTAGAAGTGGTAGAAGTTGGCTATGAACTATAAAAAGTGATTGACAAATAGAATCAACTTATGGTATTCTTAATGAGTATCCTGGAGGATTACTCAAGAGGCTGAAGAGGACGGTTTGCTAAATCGTTAGGTCGGGTTACCGGCGCTAGGGTTCGAATCCCTAATCCTCCGCCACAGAAAAGAGCACATATGTTACATGTGTGCTCTTTTGTTTTCTCTATTCCTAGAAATCGTCAAATAAACGTCAAAAAGTTATGGACGATATTCGTGTTGGTTATGATTAAATTTTATTTAATAAAAATACTATAAAAAGTGATATAAAAAATAGTTTACGAGATAATAACTATCTGTCATTTCACAAAATACGTAGACTCTTGTATACTACAGACATGCAATAAGAACACACTCACTTCGAGGTGTATATATCAGGAAGGAAGTAACTAAGATGAGTTTAGTAACAGCATGGATAGAAAATTTAAAACAACATCGTTTAGAAGCATGTGAACCAAGCCAATGTAAAGATAATAGCATCAAAGGCTGGCCACATCCTTGGACTTCTGAATTGCAAGATGAAGAAGTTGTAGAAGTATTTGTAGCAGAATGCTGCAGCCATTAATTTAGCGTACTTTCCCTTTATATAGAGGACTCCAACAAGAAGCACAAAAAACCACGGTGAAGGAAGACACCGTGGTTTTTTGTTGTTTATTTTAAAATTTGCGGATCCTTTGTGTAAAGAATTTGAGTCAGGAACCGTATTTGATGAGTATCAGTTGTATATATGTTAGATGTATAGCTTATTATTCAGATATATCGGTGGTATACGGTAATTCTACCATGCGAAGGTCTTGCAATTGCCAAGTTAGGTGGCCCCCAGTTAGGTTGGTCAAATCTGTTTCTAGATCAGTGACAGCATCTGGTTCCACATAGATTTCAATAGATACTAGATCGGTAAAGGATGCCGTGTAGTGAAGCCCTAATGTTTGCAATTGTCTTTCGATAGCACCAAAGTTGGAATAGTCAATAGAGATAGTTACAATTTGACGAGGGGCAATGAGTAGTTTAGGACCTTCGTGGACAGCCTTGGCTGCACTATGTGAGTAGGCCCGAATAAGACCGCCAGCACCTAATTTAATACCCCCGAAGTAACGAGTTACAACGACTGCTACATTGGTGATTCCCGTCTTTTTTAATACTTCCAGCATAGGTTTTCCTGCAGTGCCTGAAGGCTCGCCGTTGTCAGAGGATCGTTGTTGTTCTTGACGAGAGCCAATGGCATAGGCAGTGCAGTTGTGGGTGGCATCCCAAAATTCTTTTGAAATGCGCTGGATAAAAGCTTGTGCCTCTGCTTCATTAGAGACTGGTGCAATGGTTGCAATAAAGCAAGATTTTTCTATGACATATTCAATTCGAAATTCGTTGGCTATCGTAATATAAGATTGGGGAATATCTGACATAAGAACTCCTGTAGGGGAATAATAAAAATTAGTTTACAATATTTGTCTATGTATAGTATAACATAACTTAGTGGTATACCGCTGTTTATTCAAAAGACTATGAAAAAAGTTGGATATATGTTAATATATTTATATCAGAAAAATTAGATATACTATATAAAACTGTACGTAATTAGGAGGAACTATGCGTAAAGAAGAGTTTTCTATTATAGGCATGCACTGCGCAGCTTGTGTAGGGCGTGTAGAAAAAGTAGTTAGCAAATTAGATGGTGTAGAAGATGTGAAAGTCAATTTGCTGACCAATAAAGGAACAGTGACCTACACAGAAGATACTGCGATAGGTGCTGCAGAAGTGATTGCAGCCATTGAAAAAATAGGCTTTGGTGCTCATGTGGCTACGGATGAAGGTGTGGCGGTAGAGCAGCCATCCCATAAAAAGCAATACATCCGATTAGGTGTGGCAGCGCTCATGGCGATCCCTATGATGGTATCTATGATGGGTCACTATCTATGGCATTGGCCGATGCTATCCCATGAAATCGAACTAGTCTTAGCCACCATCGCTCAATTTGGAGCGGGCTGGATTTTTTACACCAGTGCCTTTGCAGCCATTCGCAGTGGTACACTTACCATGGATGTACTAGTAGCATTGGGCACTTCCGTAGCCTATGGATTCAGTATTTATCAAATGGCGGTGGGGAACCATGATGTCTATTTTGAAACCTCTGCGTGGCTTATTACTTTCATTTTACTAGGCAAATTATTAGAGGATATCGCTAAGGGCCGTACATCCGAGGCTATCCAAAAATTAGTGGCATTACAACCGAGTGTAGCTCACGTGGAACGCAATGGGGAGTGGATGGACATTCCTACGAAGGAGATTGTCCTAGGTGACAAAATCCAGGTGCGGGCCGGTGAAAAAGTGCCCGTAGACGGCATTATTTTAGAAGGTCAATCAACAGTGGATGAGGCTATGCTGACAGGTGAAAGTGTACCCGTAGAAAAAGGACGTTCCAGCCAAGTCATGGGGGCCACAGTCAATGTATCGGGTACGTTTATTATGAAAGCTACTGCTATTGGGGAAGAAACTATGTTATCCCAAATTATCAAAGTGGTGGAACAAGCGCAAGCATCTAAAGCGAGCATTCAGCGTATCGCCGATGTGGTGGCATCCTATTTTGTACCGGTGGTTATCGGAATTGCCGTCCTCACAATGGGGATTTGGTATTTCGGATTAGGATCTACCGTAGGAGACGCTTTATTATATGGCACAGCAGTACTTGTCATTGCTTGTCCGTGTGCCTTGGGATTGGCGACACCGACATCGATCATGGTAGGCTCAGGACTTGGAGCAGAACATGGGGTGCTCATTAAAAGTGCAGAGTTTCTAGAAAAAGCAGGTCATATCAATGCGATTATCATGGATAAAACAGGGACGTTAACAAAAGGAGAACTATCTGTTACAAAAGTGATATACACAGCAGGGGATGAAATGTATAATTTGGCTTTCACAGTAAACCTTGAAAAAGGATCTACCCATCCCATTGCACAAGCTATCGCTAAATACGGTGCTAGCAAAGGGGTGCCACAGATGATTGTGAAAGATTTCCAAGATATTCCAGGCAAAGGGTTAGAAGGACGCATAGCAGGTAAACATGTTATAGTCGGCCATACTCGCTGGATGCAAGAACTAGGCATTGACATAACGCCGTGGCAAGCAGAGATTCACAGCTTGGAAGAACAAGGTAATTCCGTATCTATCTTAGTAGTCGATGGTGTAGTGCATGGCATTTGGGCTGTAGCGGATACATTGCGACCAGAAACGCCAGAAGTGGTAAAAGCCCTACAAGACCAAGGTATTGAGGTGTGGATGGTAACAGGGGACAATGCGCGCACAGCGAACTATGTAGCTGCCCAAGCAGGGATTACTCATGTGGTTGCGGAAGTACTGCCGCAAGATAAAGCAAATACCATCGCCACATTACAAAGCCAAGGAAAATCCGTTGGCATGGTGGGAGATGGTATTAATGATGCGCCAGCCCTAGCGCTAGCAGATATTGGATTTGGTATCGGTCACGGCACAGACGTAGCCATTGAGGCCGCAGATATCGTGTTAGTGCGAAATGATTTGCGCACCTTAGTACAAGCCGTGGCGATTAGTCGTAAAACGATGACAAATATTAAACAGAATTTATTCTGGGCATTGATCTTTAACTGCATTGGCATTCCATTGGCTGCCATGGGCTATTTAAGTCCTATCATTGCGGGCACGGCTATGGCATTTAGCTCTGTTACTGTGGTAAGCAATGCATTGCGGTTAAAACGTGCAAAAGTATAATCATCGGCTTATATGATGATCCGGAGAAGTTCATAACTTTATTGTAATATCTATGTCATAGGACTTATATGAACATTCACCGTATGCCATACAATAGAAAAGGACTATAACAAATACGAACTAGGTACGATTTGCTATAGTCCTTTTTGTGGATGTTATACAAAATGCTGGAATTATGTATATAAGTGTGGTCAGTAATAGTTTTAACACAAAAATAGAACCCCAACTCAAGGGAAGAAGAGTTGGGGTTTTGTTTCGGACTGCGTCCTATCTATTTCACTCAAAGGTTGGGGTATATTCTAATAGTATGGGCGTACGTATTTGAATCAACCTTTTTTGTGCTTACATTTACCAGCTGTGTTGCCGCTCATAATGCGGTTGAACATAGCGTGGATTTCCTCGGAAGATTGACCTTCTTCACGAGCTGCTTCAATATGACGCATTGCCATATCATAGCGTGCTAATTTTTCTGGATCGTTCGCGTAGAATTCGCGACCTTTGTGTCCACATGCCATAGGGATAGCCTCCTTATACAATATAGTTTATACTTATCAACTTGCTCATTGAGGACTCCTGTACATCTTGTACCTGTCCTCTGGTATTATAATAAAGTATATGGTTGTGGTGGAGTCAACAAATAAAAATAATTATTTTTGAAATTTTATATATTCCTTATCAACCATTGATATTACAGTGTTTTTGATGACTGAAAGTGTTAGGAATCGACTTTTTTATGAGAATTAATTTAATAATGTAGAAAATATATGAATGAAAGTTAATATGTTAAAAAGCCCATAGTTATGCTATAGTATAACTATGGCTAAAACTATATACCTATAGTTTAGTTTTTTTTAAAAAACGATGAAGGAACAAATAGAACCCTGTTGAGAGTCTATCAAAGTATGCTTTAGATCATCATAGAAGATTATCATAGAAAGGACGGTGCCTATGCGAAATATTTATATGACGATTGGAGATGTGTCGAAGATTTACGGCATATCGAAACAAACTATTTTATATTATGAAAAATTAGGATTATTTCCACCTGCAAAAATTGAAGAGAATGGATACCGCTATTACACATTAGAAGAATGCTACCGACTAGAGATTATTTTGACTCTGAAAAAATTAAATCTATCCTTGAAAGACATCCAAGACTATGTGGAACATCGAGGGGCACATATGTTGAAAACCTTACTAGAAGATGCACGCTATGGATTTGATCGAGAGATTAATGATTTATACACTAACAAGATGAATTTAGAGAGAACTCTGTTTAATTTGGAACGGTATTTGAAAATTCCTCAAAACAGATTGTTCTTTGGTATGAAAGAAGAATCCTTCTATGCCTTAACTCCTTACGATGCCACAGAAAGGGGAAAGAAAAAAGTATTTACTCTAATAGAACATCAAGCGCAGCTTTTACAAGATATTCCTTTCAAAGCCATTCAAATTGGCATGGCTATCGATGGTGAAGCCTATGAACAGGGGGATATCATCAAATACAGTCATTATTGCACCGATGTAGGATTTGATTATGAAGGTGATATGGAGATCGTTACACGTCCGCGGGGGATGTATTTAGAAATGTTCTATACGGGACTCTATGAAGAACAGGCGCAGTGGATGTATGAGAAGGTCAGCAGTTACTTGTCCTATGAAGGATTGCAAATCGCTGGGGCCGTATACATAGAACCGGTGCGAAATTATTGGACAGAAACTGATCGGAGAACGTATCTATCTAAAATTACAATACCTGTTGAGGAATAGACTGTAAAGGCAATTTACTTTACAACTATTGACAAGTCTATTAAATATTGGTAATATAGGGTGTAAATATTTTTTGCTTGACAGATGATACTTTCAAAAAGAGCGCTAGAGGAGGGGACCATGGAAGAACGAATGACAATTAGTTTGTTGTTAGATTTTTATGGATCCTTGCTGACGGAGCGACAACGAGAGTGTTACGCTTTACATCACGAAGATGATATGTCATTAGGTGAAATTGCAGAAGAATTGAGCATCTCTAGACAAGCCGTTCACGATAATATTGAGCGAGCGAAGTCCAGTATGGAGGCCTATGAAGGAAAATTACACCTTATTGAACAATATTTACGACGGAAACAGATTGTGAAGGAATTGAAAACACAATTGGAATCAGTCACATCTACATCGATTCAATCATTATTAACACAATTGGAGGGCTAGTATGGCTTTTGAAAATTTAACACATAAATTGCAAGAAGCCTTTGCATCCTTAAAAGGAAAAGGTAAAATTTCTGAAGATGATGTCAACCTAGCGTTGCGACAAGTTCGCTTTGCCTTGTTAGAAGCAGACGTAAACTTCGCAGTAGCGAAAGATTTCATTGCTCGTATAAAGGATAAAGCTTTGGGAGAAGAAGTATTCGGCTCCCTGAATCCAGCGCAAACGGTCATTAAAATTGTGAATGACGAATTGACGACTTTATTAGGTGGTACTGAAAGTCGCATTATGATTTCTCCGAAAGCGCCGACCATCATTATGTTGGTAGGTTTGCAAGGGGCAGGTAAAACGACGACGGCTGGTAAGTTGTCCGTACATCTTCGCAAACAAGGGAAACACCCAATGCTCGTAGCTGCCGATGTGTATCGTCCAGCGGCGATTAAACAGTTGCAAGTCCTTGGTGCACAAATCGATGTACCGGTCTATGCCAACGAAACAGCAGGAGCAAATCCTGTAGAAATTGCTCAGGCTGGTATTGAAGAGGCAAAACGACTCTTTAAAGATATCGTTATCATCGATACAGCAGGTCGCTTAGCTATTGATGAAACGTTGATGGATGAATTGGCTAACATTAAGCGCGAGGTAAAACCTCATGAAATCTTGCTTGTGGTGGATGCCATGATTGGTCAAGATGCAGTGGGAACGGCTGAAGCATTTAATAATTACTTAGGCCTAGATGGTGTTATTTTAACAAAAATGGATGGGGATGCTCGCGGTGGTGCGGCACTTTCCATTAAAGCTGTTACAGGCACACCAATTAAGTTTACTGGTACTAGCGAAAAGATGGATGGTTTAGAAGTATTCTATCCAGATCGTATGGCCTCTCGTATCCTTGATTTAGGCGATTTCAAAACGTTGATTGAAAATGTGCAAAGTACTATCGACGAAGAAGAAGCGAAAAAAATGGCTGAAAAAATGGCCAAAAATAGCTTTACTTTGGACGATTTCTTAGCACAAATGAATCAAATCCGTAAATTGGGACCTTTGCAAAACTTATTGGGCATGTTGCCTGGTATGGGGAAATTGAAAGACCAATTAGCGGGCTTTGACTTAGATAATAAAGAAGTACGTCAAATTGAAGCCATTATCAAATCCATGACGATGGCGGAACGTACGGATCCTAATATATTGAATGGGTCTCGTCGTAAACGTATTGCGGCAGGCTCTGGTACAACTGTACAGCGAGTGAATCAGTTAATCAAACAATTTGAAGAGGCTCGCAAGTTTATGAAACAGATGCAGTCTATGAGCAAAGGTAAGAAGGGCATGTTCCCTAAATTACCGTTCATGGGATAATATTCTATTTAAGGAGGTGAAAGAAGAATGTTAAAAATCCGTTTAACTCGTTTAGGTGCTAAAAAAGCTCCTTTCTATCGTATCGTTGTTGCTGACTCCCGCGCTCCACGCGAAGGTCGTCCAGTAGATACAGTAGGTCAATACGATGCTACTAAAAACCCAGCAATCGTTAATATTGACGAAGAGAAAGCATTAGAATGGTTGGGTAAAGGTGCACAACCTACTGATACTGTTCGCTCCTTGTTCAAAAAACATGGTGTTATGCAAAAATTTGCTGACGCTAAAAAATAATTAATAGAGAGGCGTACTGTGATGCAAGAATTAATTACATTAATTGTTCAATCATTAGTTAAGCAACCTGAAGCCGTTTCTGTTACGATGGAAATCCGCGATCAAGTGGAAGTCTATGAAATCCGTGTCGCTCCTGATGACATGGGTAAAGTAATTGGAAAGCAAGGTAAGATTGCGAAAGCGATTCGCGCTGTGGCAAAAGCAGCGGCTATTAAAGAGAACAAGAAGATATCCGTTGATATTGTCTAAAAAGGTGGTACCATGGAAGAAATGACATTACGCGTACCCGTGGCAATTAAGTCTAAGGTTACGGACACTTTAAAAAACAAAATCCTTGCTGATTTACAACAACAAATGGACATGGTGGATCAAGATTTACAACAAATCGAGTTCCAAGCAAAACGTTTGTTAAGTGAACAAGCAAAAATTGACGCACAAGGTTTAATCCAATTGCGTCAACAAATCGAGGAAGAAAAGCAACAACGCGTAGCTTTCAAAGCTCAAGTAGCAGAGCGCTTGAAAGAAGCGGAAAAGCTTGAAGTTGGTTCTGAAATTGCACAAGGCCAAATGGAGCAAACCATCACTGTGAAAATCGGTGATAACTTGGATGCTCTTATGGGTTCTGAAATTTTGCTAGAAGATGGCAAAGTTGTAGCATTCCGTAAATAATGGATACTCAAGAACTGATTACCATCGGTGTGATCGTCGCTCCGCACGGTGTGCGGGGCGATGTTCGTATATTGCCGAGAACAGATTTTCCTGAACGGTTTATGAAAATGG
Organism: uncultured Veillonella sp.; assembly: GCA_963518725.1. Classification (GTDB taxonomy): domain Bacteria; phylum Bacillota; class Negativicutes; order Veillonellales; family Veillonellaceae; genus F0422. The sequence goes on from CAUQLO010000004.1 coordinate 45,489, forward strand.
ATGTATGCTACATCAATGGTCAACCGTACCATATTACATCCGCTAAATTTCATAAACAGTTTATTTTGGCTACTTTCAAAGAATTGCCTGACCGCACTGCTGTAGAGCGTTTGGGAAAACAAGAAATTAAAGTGCCAAGACAAGATTTGGTGGAATTGCCAGAAGATAGATATTATATCTTTGAAATCGAAGGCCTTGCTGTGGAAGATACAGAGGGCAATGATTTAGGCATTGTAAAAGAAGTATTGCAACCTGGTGCGAACGATGTTTACGTGGTAGCCAAAGAGGGTGAACCTGATTTGTTGTTGCCTGCTTTGAAAACAGTGGTGTTAACCATTGATATCGAAGGCGGTAAAATGATCGTAGATCCTCCAGAATGGTTGTAATAGAAAAGTCCCTTGTACTGAGTGGAATGATGCATTCAGTACAGGGGACTTTTTGTATATGAAGACTAGTTTTGCTTATGAACATTATGTACATAGTAAAGATGAATTTGATTTACATTTGATGAGTCATGAGATGATTAGGATCATGACTCTGCTTGTTGGATGTAGACAGGACTGGTGGTGAAATCATAATGACTACCTCGATAATTAGGATTATCCACAGTCATTCGCCATAGTCGACTTGCCAGTTGATCTTGCTCGCACAGTACTTTGGTAATCCCCGTTGCTTGTTGGCAGAAAGGAGCCCATTTTTGTACAATTGGAATGGAGGAACCTTTTTCTTTTAAGTATTGTCGCCCTCTGTCGTTGAAAGAGAGCAGTCGTCCATAGGTAGGTCCTTGCTGGTGGCACTCATGAAACATCTCGTGAGTGCGACGGAAGAGGCTGTACGCTGCAATACGATCGAGGCGAGCGTAGGTATAGCGTTTTGATTTTAAACTTTCACGGGCTTGTTCCCAAGAGGAGAGGGCACTCGCAGTGAGCCATGCCTCTTCCAAACCGTCATTCATATCTTGTAAGGTTTGTAATTCCTCTTTGGCTGCTATGCGGCTAGTGAGGTGAATCATGTCATAATAGCGATCTAGGCTAGCATAATAGTTGGCATCTACAATGTCCATAGCAAGAGGAGATACGACAGGGGGTAGGTATTGATACCACTTGGAAGTGCTTTCGTCTAAAGCTGTGGAGGTATTGGCTCCTGATTCACTTAAAGAGGTAGATCGATCAATTCCTGATGAGGTATAAGGCGGGTAAGAGGTATCAGATATTTGTTGCGCGCCCTGAGAACAGGATAGACTAGAAGATATTTGTTTAGATGTGTAAATTGCGTTTCGTAAGGCTGTGCCAGATGGTAACGAATCATCTAATGTGGGATTGTGATGGGAACTAGTTCGTTTCACAGGAATGATGTCTAACTCGATGTGATAGCGATGTAAGGCGCGTATATATTCGATGCCTAATATAGTGTTAGGGTCATTATTCAACTGACTCATATCGCTTGAGTTTTCTAATGAAAGGCTCCTTGATGACGGTTGTTCTGTTGCTGAAAGCTTACTGTCAGATGTATGCTTACCTAAGATCTCGTCGGTATAGAATGATGCATTTGCTGGATGAAATGGTTGTAGGGCTTTGCGTAAGGCTGTACCATAGGAGTACCCTTGAGCTAAAAAAGTGCGTAACGATTCTTGCGTACTAGGTTGATCTAATATTTTGGCAACTGATATAAGATCCTCTACTTGTATGTGGCTAGCTCCAAACGAAATGGCGTCACACCCTAGGGCATGTAATAATCTGACACCACCAGCTGCAAAATATTCCGCAGAACTAACGGCGAACATAGAAGGCAACTCAAACACGATATCGGCTCCCCCCATAACAGCCCATTGGGCACGGTGAAATTTAGAAAATATGGCAGGTGTCCCACGTTGCACGAAATCGCCACTCATTACAACGAGCAAAGTTGCTTCTGGATATGCACGGCGAAGCTCTTGTAATTGATGGGCGTGCCCTTTGTGAAAGGGATTATATTCTGCAATAATTCCGATGGTGTTCATGGTCTAGTACCTCCTGTTATGTATACTAGTATATCATGAGATAAAACTTTCACAAATGCTGCTCATAGGATAACTAGTTGGAAAGGAAAGTGATATACTATAGATATGGAAAGGAATGAAGTAAAATGAATGTTAAAGAGCTTAAACAATTACTCGTGGAGAATCATATTCCTAAGAATACTTATAATATAGCTGATGATGGAACACCGCTTACACCAGTGACAATAGCATTATATTATACGCCTAGAGGCATATCCGTATACTATACTGAACGTAATGAGATTTATGGGAATCGCTACTTTGATAATGAAGGTCAAGCGGTAGAATATTTTGCATATCTATTAAGAGATACCTCGATGGCATTTAAACATTTTTATGATGAACATCAAGATATGTTTTTATATAGGAGCTGTACGGGGGATGAAAATTAACGAACTAAGAAGAGTTTTAGAGGATCTCAAAATAGATGAGTATGAGTATTTTATTTTAGATTCTGGAAAAGGACCATGGGCAGAAGTATATGTTTCTCTAGAGTTTAAAGAAAAACAATTTTATGTGTCTATTGTTGAACGTGGTAATCCTATTAAACTTTGTAAATTCAAATGCGAAGAAGATGCATGTGACAAATTTTTAGAGTTTATGCGATATAACAAAAAAGTAGATTTATATGTATCATCATTATAATAATGTATTCAATTGGGCATTAGAGAGTAGGGTAATTGAATATTGTGTATTGGTAATAATGCTACAATACATGAAAGAAGTCACAAAAAGGGGTAGAAAAAACCGTGACATTAATGGTATAATTGACTGTAGAAATTGTGTCTATTTGAGGTAACTATATGAAACAATATATCATAGCCCTTGGTTTAGGGATGGTGTTGTTCTTAGGTGGCTGCGGTAGTCAGGAAGCCATCGATACCTATAGTTTTGGTCAGAAAGTCATCAATGTAGGTCAATCAGAAGTCATTGTAGACTCGCCTTTTGATTTTGGACAACTCGACAGAATTGTTGCCAATGATAAAGGACAACCATTGACTATCTACGCTGGACTGGATAAAAATTATGGTGTCTATGTAAGCGCTACACAAGCTTCTACAGGTGCACCATTGCCAACATTAGAAGAGGGCACAAAATTAGCACAACAAGAATTGGCCAAAGAATTAGGTCAAGCTGGTGCCAAAGCACAATGGACTCAAGAAGCTGTGCAAATAGACGGTGTGAATGCCGTTAAATCGAGTATGGCGGCGGGTTCCAATGGGCAAACAATTCGGTTCACTCAGTATACTTTCATCAACAAAGGTGTACTGTGGAATATACGCTATTCATACAGTGATCAATCTCCGCAAGGAGAAGATATCAATCAACGTGTGAACGGGCACATTCAAGTTACTAAGAAAGAGGGATAAGTAATGAACGTTTTAGTCGTAAACTGCGGTAGCTCCTCCTTGAAGTATCAATTAATTGATATGGAGCATGAAGTTGTATTGGCGAAAGGTCAATTCGAAAAAATCGGTTCCGATGATGCAATTTTCACTCATCGTCGTCCAGATGCAGACAAATTAGAACGCGTCGAACCAGTAGCTGACCACAAAGTGGCGTTACAAGTCTTATTGGATATTTTGGTAGATCCAGAGCATGGCGTGATTGGTTCCATGGATGAAATCGACGCTGTAGGTCATCGTGTAGTACATGGTGCTGAAAAATTCGCTGATTCCGTATTGATCACTCCTGCAGTGATGGAAGCATTGGAAGAATGCGCGAAAATCGCTCCACTTCACAATCCTCCAAACATCCAAGGTATCGAAGCATGCCAAAAAATTATGCCAAATGTACCACAAGTTGGTGTATTTGACACAGCATTCCATCAAACAATGCCAGCTGAGGCATTCTTATATGGTCTTCCATACGAAGCATACACTGATTTAGGTGTTCGCCGTTATGGTTTCCATGGTACTTCCCACAAATATGTGGCACAACGTGTAGCAGAATTGATGGGTAAACACATGTCCGATCTTCGTATTGTATCTTGTCACTTAGGTAATGGTTCTTCCGTTACAGCTATCAAAGGTGGCCGTTCTATCGATACTTCCATGGGCTTCACTCCATTGTCCGGTTTGATCATGGGTACTCGTTGTGGCGATATTGACCCAGCTATCGTACCTTACTTGATGGAAAAATGGGATATGACATACCATGAAATCGACGCTATTATGAACAAAAAATCTGGTGTATTCGGTATCTCCGGCGTGTCCAACGACTTCCGTGTGATCGAAGAAGCAGCAGAAGCTGGTAACAAACGTGCTCAATTAGCATTGGATATGTTCCATTACAAAGTTCGTGCTACTATCGGTGCTTACGTAGCTGTTATGGGTGGCGTTGATGCTATCGTATTCACAGCAGGTATCGGTGAAAATGGTATTGGCAACCGTGACGCAATCTGCAACGGTTTAGAATACTTAGGCACTCGCATCGATCCTGAACGCAACAATGTTCGTGGTAAAGAGCAAGAAATCAGTGCAGAAGGTTCCAAAGTTAAAATCTTTGCGATTCCTACAAATGAAGAAATCATGATCGCTCGTGATACAAAACGTATTACTAGCCCATTAGTGATGAAAAACTGGTAATCTCTGATTACTTGTGAAAGAGTCTCCTCTATGAGGGGGCTCTTTTTGTTGTTGACAAATACTTTCATCCATTGCTATCCTAACATTATAGACATTGTTGGTGAGACTATAGAAAGGGATATATATGGTTGTACAATATGAAGAACGGTCCAAGCGCTCCGGCGCAGGCATTGCCTTGGTGAGCGTATTTATCGCTGTGGCAGTAGTGGCATTAGGATATAGTTTGTGGCGATATTCACAATTAGGTAGCGTGGCATTAGCAGAAATACTCATAGAGGCCATCATTCTATTTGTGCTCGTGTCGCAAGCAGTGGGGACCTATACATTTAGATTGACCGAATCGGACCTCATTATTGATGAGGTAGGGTTACTAGGAAAGAAACAAATGGTGATTCCTTATACCATGATCAACGGGGTCTACCAATTTAAACAATCCATAATGCCGCCATTGAAATTCCGTTATAAATATCGCAAATTATCGTCCACCGATGATCGACCAGTGTGGGCATTGGCATACTCCGTAGTGGAAGGAAAAAAATTAAAACATGGTCGTGTCCTTCTGAAAGCAGAGCAAGGCTTTTTTGATGTCCTAGCACAGCATGTGCCGAATCTAGTACAGGTGAAAGAAGACCAAGTCGTTTTTCATGCGTATGTACGAGAAGATGCTTTCAAACATGGAGAAGACTTTGCTACCTATGCAGCTAATGTATACGGACAACAGGAACCAAAGGAAAAGGAAGCATAAATTTTTTTAAAAAAAAGGATTTTTCAAAACCGTGGCGAATAGATATAAATAGACAATAGAATGACAGATATGTTGGCAATGCGTCACACTCTTCGGAGTGTGGCGTGTTGTCATTTATAGAGGTAAAAGATGTACTTTCAAACGATGGAGGGATTATGTTAGATCTGCAGAATTACCAAATGCCACGAGAAAAATTTATCGCCTTAGGGGCAGAGGCCATGGCACTAGAGGAGTTATTAGCGATTTTGTTGCGCACAGGCCGGAAGGGGGCGTCTGTACTAGAAGTAGCCCATGATGTGGTGGAACGAATGGACCATGTGGTAGGAGGTCTTAACAATGCAACGGTGGAGACATTGCGAGAGATTGAAGGGATCGGACAGGACAAGGCGGTGACCATTTGCGCAGCCATCGAATTGGGACGGCGCTTAGGGCAGATGAAGGTGAAACAAGATTGGGCAGACTTTAGCACCCCAGAAGCGGCGGCAAATTATATGATGGAGCGACTCCGCCACAAACAGGAAGAACATTTTTATGTGTTGTTATTGACAGTGAAAAATAAATTGATCAAGCCGGTGCTCATTTCCAAAGGGGGATTGACTAGCAGTACGGCAGAACAGCGAGCGGTCTTTCGACAAGCTATCGATGCCAATGCAGCGGCCATGATATTGATGCACAACCATCCATCTGGAGACCCTACCGAGAGCAGTGATGATGTGCGAGTGACAAAAATTTTTGCCAGAGCCGGAGAGGTCATGGGGATTCCTGTGTTGGACCATATCATCATCGGCGATGGTATGTATGTAAGTTTGTTGGAAAAAGGTATACTATAAGGGTGCATATGTGTGGTAAATTTGCTATAATTAAATGATTGGAACAATGAAAAGAAATCAGAGGTTATAGCGTGCGAATTATTGGAATAGATCCAGGCTATGCCATCTGCGGGTATGGCATCATCGATGTAGTGGGCAGTTCCTTAAAACCTGTTACATACGGTGTGATCACCACAGAGGCGAAGACGCCAGAGGCAAGCCGGTTAGAAATTATATTTAATGAGTTGAGCGATATTCTAGAAGAATTTCGCCCTCAAAAGTTTGGCATAGAAAAGTTATACTTTGCCCGAAATGTGACCACCGGTATCGGTGTAGCCCAAGCGAGAGGGGTCACATTACTAGCGGCGAGCCAACAAGATTTGCCGATTTATGAATACACACCGCTACAGGTGAAACAATCTGTGGTGGGCTATGGGAAAGCCACGAAAGAACAGGTTACATATATGACGATGAACCTATTGGGGATTCGAGAGAAAATCAAGCCTGATGATGCCGCCGATGCCTTGGCCATCGCCATCTGCACGGCCCACAGTTCTCATACAGATACATTGAAACAGATTTTACAATTGTGAGGATACAATGATTGCATATATAAAAGGGATTGTCACCCATCGATTGCTAGATGCGGTGTACGTGAATGTCCATGATGTGGGCTATCGTGTGTACGTGCCTAGCTCCGTGCAGAGTCAACTGCAAGTAGGGGAAGAGACATGTCTATTTACTTACACCAATGTACGGGAAGATGCCATTCAATTATATGGCTTTTTAACCGTGGAAGATTATGAGCTGTTTTTATTACTCATCTCCGTATCGGGAGTGGGACCAAAACTAGGTCTAGGCATTCTATCTGCTATTAGTCCGGAACAGTTTGTAGGACTCATCATTAGCGGAGATACAAAGGGATTGCAAAAATTACCAGGCATTGGTAAAAAATCTTCCGAGCGATTAGTCTTAGAATTGAAAGATAAAATTGAAAGCCTCGGTATTGCAGGGACTTTCACCACACCTGGCAGAATCACGCCTGTTGAACAAGTGCCGGTAGGCACAACTGAGGAAGTCTTGGAGGCTCTCATGGCATTGGGGTACAGCGCACAAGAGGTACAGCCAGTGATTCAAGAAATGTATGATGGAACACAGGAAGTGCCAGTCTTATTAAAACAAGTATTAGCTGCATTGGGTAAAGGACGATAGGAATGGATCAAGAAAATCGAATTGTAACCATGCAAGAACGGGAGGAAGACAATTGGCAATTTAGTCTTCGCCCTCGCTATTTAAAAGAATATATTGGACAGACCCAGGCGAAAGAAAATCTTCACATTTTCATCGAGGCCGCAAAGCTACGGGGCGACACCTTGGACCATGTCTTACTCTATGGACCTCCAGGGTTGGGGAAAACCACCTTGGCTGGGATTGTTGCTAACGAATTAGGTGTGAATTTCCGTGTTACCTCTGGACCTGCCATAGAACGAGCAGGGGATTTGGCGGCACTGTTGAGTAATTTACAGCCCGGCGACGTATTATTCATCGATGAGATTCATCGATTATCTCGGTCCGTAGAAGAAGTGTTGTACTCTGCTATGGAAGATTATGCCTTAGATATCATTATCGGCAAAGGGCCGAGTGCTCGCTCGGTGCGTATTGAATTGCCAAAATTTACTTTAATTGGGGCTACCACGAGGGCCGGTGCTTTGGCGGCGCCACTGCGAGACCGCTTTGGTGTCATTAGTCGCCTAGAATATTACAAGCAAAATGAATTAGAATTTATTGTGAGCCGTTCGGCGGACATTTTAGATATACATATGGATCCTGAAGGAGCTAGTGAAATTGCACGCCGCTCTAGGGGAACTCCACGAATTGCGAACCGCTTGCTTAAACGGGTGCGTGATGTGGCGCAAGTGCTGGGCGATGGTATTATTACAAAGGCCATTGCAGACCAAGCGCTGCAGCGCTTAGATATCGATCGATTAGGCTTGGATCGCATTGACCGTCGCATTTTGAGTACGATCATTGAAAAATTTGATGGTGGCCCTGTTGGGGTGGATACTATTGCGGCTTCCGTTAGTGAGGAACGTGAAAGTATCGAAGACGTATATGAACCGTACTTGATGCAATTAGGTTTACTGGCGAGAACGAATCGGGGACGCATCGTCACGCCAGCGGCGTATGACCACTTAGGACTTCCTAGAAAGGTAGAACCATGAGACACCAAGTATGTCGCTATATAGCGATGGGGATCGTGGGAGCTTTGTTAAGTGGAATCCCCTTGCTAAGTCAAGGTGCGACTCCAAAGGAAACACCGAAAAAAACATTGGTGAAAGCCACCTTTGTGAAACCCAATGAACGAAAAGGGGCTACACCTGTAAAACGAATTGGCCCTAAACCGAAAGTACAAGCACCCACAAAGGTAGAGGCTAACGGCAATGCAGTAGCATCTAACAAGGGTACGAAACCATCGGTAAAACAAGGGGCGAAACCTTCAATAACGAAGGAAAAAGACACAGTCAAAGGCTCTAGTGGCGAGCCGGTCATCCGCGTATTACTAGGCCATCGGTCTCAATCTTTTACCATCACTAGCGAGAGGCCTATGGTAGTGTTAGATGGTGCAGGCCATCAAGTGCAGGCGATCAAAGAACATCAAAGCGCCACGATTTCCGGTGACGGTGGGTCGGTTCGCGTGAATGGACAGTCCATGGGTACAACCATTAGCATTCAAAATGCTCAAGGTCGGTATGGGTCTGAATTACAAACGTTGGGGAAAACCTATCGAGGGGCTATCACCGTGTACGCTAATGGCTCAGGAACGATGAGCGTAGTAAATGTACTAGGTTTAGAACAATATGTACAAGGGGTGGTTCCCGAAGAAGTAGTACCTAGTTGGCCGGCTCCAGCTCTTGAGGCGCAAGCGGTAGCGGCTAGGACCTATGCACTACACTCTATGAAAAACTCTCAAAACAACGTGTATGACATTGGAACGACCACGGCGGATCAAGTGTATGGCGGAAAAAGCAGTGAATTTGCTAGCACCAACACAGCGGTCAAGCGCACTCACGGGATGGTGCTCACCTATCAAGGACAACCTATCAATGCCCTCTTTCACTCCGATGGAGGCGGCTATACAGAGGATAGCGTGAACCTGTGGGGTAATGATTTGCCCTACTTAAAGGGGGTTGTGGACTATTCAAATCATGAGGGGACCACGGTGTGGAATGTCATCACTAGTCGACAAAGTATAGAACAGAAACTGGCGGCCGCTAGTAAATCGGTGGGATATTTACAGACAATTGAACTATCTCCCCTTACAGAGCGACCGATGAAAGTCCAAGATCGTGGCGTATCGGGCCGTGTGAAAACGATGAAATTTATTGGCGAAAAAGGATCTGTATCCCTTACGGGAGAACAAGTACAGAGCCTGTTTGGATTGAAATCTACCTTGTTCGACTTCTACGTGGGACAAACACCGCCTAGTCGCATACAGGGCTCTTCTGTGAAAGTGAACCATGCATTCAGTAAAGCCAACCAAACGGTTACCATCCATGGCTACGGTTGGGGACATGGATTGGGGCTTTCACAGTGGGGAGCAGCAGAGATGGCAAGTCGAAAAGAGGCGAGCCAGTCCGATTGTTATAAAGTGATTTTACAACATTATTACCAAGGTACGGCACTTACGAAACTGTACAATTAATGAGGAATAGTATGAAAGTATCTGATTTTAATTATGACTTGCCGGAGGAACTGATTGCGCAACATCCGGTGGAACCACGGGATACATCGCGATTGATGACCTTGGACAAGGAAAGCGGAGCCATATGCCATAAAGCATCCTTTCACTCTATATTAGAAGAGTTGCAGGAAGGAGATGTGTTAATTTTCAATAATACGAAGGTTATCCCAGCTCGTTTGTATGGAGAACGAAGAGGAACGGGTGGCAAGGTAGAAGTACTACTGTTGACGCCGAAAGGGGAACACCTCTGGGAATGTCTTGTCAAGCCAGGGAAAAAATGTCTAAAAGGGCAATTACTATCCTTTGGTCCTAATTTAGAAGCGGAAGTCATGGATCATACAGATTTTGGTGGTCGATTGATTCAATTTAAGCCCAATGGCAATTTTGATGAGATTATCAATGACATTGGGGAAATGCCATTGCCGCCGTATATCCACGAAAAGCTAGAAGACAAAGATAGATACCAAACGGTATATGCCAAAGAAAAAGGATCAGCGGCAGCACCGACGGCGGGCTTACATTTTACGCCGGAACTATTGGATGAAATCCAAAGCAAAGGTGTGCAAATTGGATTTGTTACATTACATGTAGGATTAGGTACATTCCGCCCTGTGTCGGCAGAATCTATTGAAGACCATGATATGCATAAAGAGTTTTATCACGTGTCGGAAGAGACGGCGGAACTTGTGAACCGTGCCAAAGCAGAAGGACGAAGAGTCATTGCCGTAGGAACTACATCGGTGCGTACCTTAGAATCAGCAGCGACCGAGGTAGGTCACGTGAAGAGTGGATCCGACTGGACTCAAATTTTTATCTACCCAGGCTATACTTATAAGATGGTGGATGCATTGATTACTAACTTTCATTTGCCACAGTCTACCTTGCTCATGCTCATTAGCGCTCTAGCTGGCAGAGAGCATTGTCTGGCGGCCTATGAAGAGGCGGTACGTGAAAAATATAGATTTTTTAGCTTTGGTGACGCAATGTTCATTCGATAAGTTGAAAGTTGTGTTATAATACAGAAGTAATAAAGGAGTGTGTATATGGCGATTAGATATGAATTGCAAAAACAATGTCCCCACACAGGTGCACGGGCAGGGTTATTGCATACTCCTCATGGAACCTATGAAACACCGATGTTTATGCCCGTAGGGACACAGGCAACGGTAAAAACATTGGCCCCAGAGGAGCTGAAAGCGATGGGTTCTCAAGTTATCTTGAGTAATACCTATCATTTATTCTTGCGCCCAGGCGCTGACCTAGTGGAAGAAGCGGGTGGCTTACACAAGTTCATGAACTGGGACCAAGCTATCTTAACAGATAGTGGCGGGTTCCAAGTGTTCAGTTTAGGAAAGCTGCGCAAGATTACAGAAGAAGGAGTGAATTTCCGATCTCATTTAGATGGGTCGAAACAATTCTTATCTCCGGAAGTGGCTACGAAAGTACAGGAACAATTAGGGTCTGACATTATGATGGCATTCGATGAATGTATCCCTTATCCAGCGGATCATCGGTATGCAGATGCATCGACAGCACGGACCACTCGTTGGGCGGAACGTTGCCAAGAGGCACGTCGTTCCAAAAACCAAGGCATGTTCGGCATTGTCCAAGGTGGCATGTATAAGGACCTTCGTGAAAGAAGTGTCAAAGAATTGGTAGCTATGGACTTTGAAGGGTATAGCATTGGTGGTCTATCCGTAGGGGAACCGCATGAGTTGATGTACGAAGTATTGGAGTACACAACGCCGTTATTGCCAACCAACAAGGCTCGTTACTTGATGGGTGTAGGTACTGCTGACTGCTTAGTAGAAGGGGTAGCCCGTGGTATCGATATGTTCGACTGTGTCTATCCAACACGGGTAGCGCGAAATGGGATGGCTATGACATGGAAAGGTCGATTGAATTTGCGCAATGCCTCTTTCATGCGTGACTGGGGTCCTATTGAAGAAGGTTGCGGTTGCTATGCGTGCCGTAACTATACGAGAGCTTATATTCGACATCTATACAAGGCAGAAGAGATTTTGGCCTTCCGTTTGGTGTCGTATCATAATTTATATTTCTTACTAGAGTTCATGCGTCAAATGCGCAAAGCGATTTTAGAAGATCGTTTTGTGGCATTCCGTGAAGAATTCTGGCAGTATTTTACTAAATAGGAGGACCTATGGATTTCTTAGAATTTTTCCAAGGACAAACAGGACAGGCGATTCTACCGTTGTTGATTATGGTGGTGATTTTCTATTTCTTGTTATATCGTCCGCAAAAGAAACAACAAAAACAACGCCAAGTGCTATTGAACAGCTTGAAAAAAGGTCAAAAAGTATTGACTGTAGGCGGTATTTACGGGGAAATCGTTTCTTTAACAGAAGATACAGCAGTGCTACAAGTATCTGAAAAAGTAGAAATGAAATTTACTCGTACAGCCATTGCACAAGTTCTTGGAAAGGACCAAAAGTAATGGATAAAGCGTCATTGCGACAGGCCTTTTTAGAACGTCGTCGCAGTGTACCAGTCCAAGAGGTTCCTACGTGGTCAGCACAATTAGCGGAGCGACTTTGGGCGATGCCTGAGGTGGCTGATGCGGAGCATATCATGGCGTATTTAGCTATGCCTAAAGAAGCAAATCTAGATGCTTTCATCATCCAAGCTTTAGCGCATGGGAAACATGTCTATGTACCTGTGTGCGTGACTAAAACGGAGATGGTAGGCGTTCGGATCAGGGATTTAGAAATGCTAACAAGGGGAACATTGGGGATTCGTATTCCAAAGGAACCCTATGACATCGTAGAACCAACACGATTGGATTGTATTCTCGTTCCCGGGCTTGCCTTTGATCGAAGAGGTGGACGGATGGGAATGGGTGCTGGATATTATGACCGATACTTGCAACAGATTCCAACAGACAAACGTATCGGTATTGCCTGGGATAACCAACTTTCAGAAATGGTAATACCCATGGCACCTCATGATGAGTGGATGCACAAAATCGTGACCCCATCAGAGAGTATCCATTGTTATGAAGGATAGGAGGGAATCCATTGAACACAAAAGCAGCTTTGCGCTTTTTCGGCGTAGTAGCAGTGATTTTAGGCCTATTTATTTGGCTCATTGGACCACTGGCCAACTCCATTAAACAAGGGTTGGACTTACAAGGTGGTACCCACATTGTATTAGAAGCACAGGATTCAGGCCCTAATTTGGTCACAGATGATGCGGTAGAACGGGTTATTCAAATCTTAGGCCGTCGTATTAATGAAATGGGTTTGACTGAGCCTATCATTCAACGAGAAGGTAAAAAACGTATCATCATCGAATTGCCAGGGGAAAAAGATCCTCAAAAAGCCATTGAAACAGTTGGTAAAACTGCGGTTCTTGAGTTCCGTGATGAACATGGCAAAGTGCATTTAGATGGTAATGATTTAAAAGATGCAAAAGAACAATTAGAAGGTAAACAAGCGTCTGTTAATATTCAATTGACAGATGAAGGGGCGAAAAAATTCGGCGCCTTAACAACCGCTAACATTGGTCGTCATATCGGTATTTATCTTGACGGCGAGCAATTGACAAATCCAGTGGTAAACGAACCAATTACTGGTGGCAGTGCTCGTATTACAGGTAGCCGTGACTTAGAAGAAGCAAAAAGCTTAGCTATCTTGTTGCGCTCTGGTGCGTTGCCTGTCAAAGTAGAAGTGATGGAAGTGCGTACTGTAGGTCCTACATTGGGTCAAGACTCGAAAGATAAATCTGTAGTAGCCTTCGGTGTTGGTATTGCTTTAATCATTGTATTTATGCTTGTATTATACAGATTGTCTGGATTCGTGGCGACCATTGCTCTATTAGTATTCGTACTTATTTTAGTCGCTATTTTGGGGCCGCATGTGCTGAATGCGACCATGACCTTACCGGGCGTGGCGGGGATTATCCTCAGTATGGGGGTAGCCGTAGATGCAAACATCCTAATCTTTGAACGGTTCAAAGAAGAAGTGGTGGAAGGTAAAACATTGCGTATGTCTATGGAATCTGGTTTCCGTCGTGCCTTCGATACGATCTTTGACGCGAACACATCCGTTATGATTACAGCAGTGATCCTAATTGTATTAGGTAGCGGTCCTGTGAAAGGCTTCGCCATCAACTTGGCATTAGGTGTTATCGTATCCATGTTTACAGCCGTATCTATGAGTCGTACCTTGATGCATATGCTCATTGCGGCACAAATTACGAACCGACCATTCTGGTATGGTTCCAACGTGTCTCCATCTGTAACGATTGAAGCATTTAAGAAAGGAGATAAGAAAAAATGACATTTGATGTAATAAAACGTCATCGTTGGTGGTTTAGTATCTCCTCCATTGCGGTAATTCTAAGTATTATTTCCATGTTTATGTATGGATTTAACTTCGGTATCGATTTTACTGGTGGTACCATCGTAGAAGTTGAATTTAGCAAACCTGTGCAGGTGTCTGCTGTACGGGAAAATTTGAAAGCCTTTGAATTGGAAAATGCTGTCATCCAGTTGTCTGGTGCAGATGCTACGGAATCTGAAGGTAAAACAGTGATGATTCGTACTCGTAACCTTGAGGCTAGTGAAAGTCAAGCTGTGGTAGCAGCTTTGAATAAAAACTTAGCAGAAGGTACCGTGAAACGGATTGAATCTGTAGGGGCTGTCATTGGCTCCGAAGTGACAGAGCATGCATTGACTAATTTGCTTATCGCTTTCGTAGCCTTGGCTCTATATATTACGTATCGATTTGAGTATCGAGTAGCATTGTCTTGTTTATCTGCCATCTTCCATGACCTCATCATGGTATTGGGGATATTCTCTTTCTTCCATTTAGAAATTGATTCTTCATTCTTGGCAGCGATCTTGACCGTTATCGGTTACTCCATGAACGAATCTGTCGTAATCTTTGACCGTATTCGTGAAAATACACATACTCATAAGCGTACCGATACATTTGCGGACCTTGCCAATGCAAGTATCCATCAAAGTATCCATCGCTCTTGTTACACATTGTCCACAGTATTGTTTGCGTGTTGTTCCTTGTACTTCTTTGGTGGGGACACAACAAAGAACTTTGCTCTATGTATGATCGTTGGTTTCGTAAGTGGTGCGTACTCGTCCATTTGCGTGGCGACATCATTATGGGCGATTTGGAAATCGAATAATAAGAAAGATGCGCGCAATCGTCACTGATGATGCTATTCTGTTTTGCTAGAATGCTTGATTGGTGAAAGGGAAACGAGCAACATATTCCTCCGCAAACTGATACAGTGGTTAGGTTTGCTCCGGAACATGTTGCTCGTTTCTGCGTTTCGGCATTTTAGGTAGAGACGATGTCGCAAAACGTTCTACGCAGAGATGGCGTTCCTTTGTGATGTCATTGGAAACGAGTAACATATTCCGACTCGAACTGATACAGTGGTTAGGTTTGCTCCGGAACATGTTGCTCGTTTCTGCGTTTCG